>NZ_JBHWVM010000001.1:0-211927 GCF_042736805.1 Streptomyces sp. NPDC060031 | reverse complement strand
CCCGGACACCCGCAGGCGCCGTCAGCTGCTGTAAATGCCGACTTCGTGGAGGGAGTACCCCCACTGCGTGCCGCGCTGCACCCCGTGGATGCGCACGTAGCGGGCCGAGACCCCGTTGAACTGCGCCGTGTCCAGGCCGCCGTCCCCCGTCGTCGTGGACCACGCGGTCTGCCAGTTCGTCCCGTCCGTCGAGACCTCGATACGGTACGCCTTCCCGTACGCGCGCTCCCAGTTCAGGGTGACCCGCTTGACGAGGCTCGCGGAGCCGAGGTCGATCTGGAGCCACTGGTCGTCGCTCCAGTCGCTCGCCCACCGGGAGCCCGAGTCGCCGTCGACCGCCCGGCCGGGGGCGTAGCTGGTGAACGGGTTCCGCTCCGCCGAGGAGGCCGAGGCGGGCGCGCCCGCGGCCAGGTTCACCCCGGCCTTGTGCTTCTCGGACGCCCCCCAGGTGCGGAGGTAGGACTCGGCGCCGCGGAAGAGGTCGTCCACGACACCCTGGCCGCCGACCTGCCGGATGTCCTCCAGCCAGTCCGGGACCATGCCGTACTGCGCCCCGCCGTCGGTGTTGAAGTCCCAGGTGCGCTGGCCCGCGGTCTGCTTGTCGATGACGGAGCCGCCGTCGACGCTGCGGAACGGGTAGCGCACCGGGTTCGGGGCATCGGCGCCCCGCGGGGCCGGCCAGCCGCCGACACCGTTCATGTCGGTGCCGTAGCCGTACCCGACGTCGTACTTCTCGCGCAGGGCGTCCGTGCGCTTGGCCTCGGCGCTGAAGCCCTCGGCGGCGCCCATGTACTGGGCGGCGAACCCGCCGAGGCGGTAGAGGCGCTCGGTCCAGTCGCTGTCCATCCAGCTGTGCGAGGACAGGACGCCCGGGTACGACTCGGTCTCCAGGATGTCGAAGGCCCGGCCCGCGGCCTTGACGCTCATGTGGTCGACTTCCAGCATCATCTTGCGTTTCATGATGCCGCGCACCGCGTACTCGCCGAGCTCGGTGAGACCGCGGGTATTGCACTGCGCGTCGGCGGCATACGAGGGGACCGCCACACCCGGCGGCAGCTCCTTCTGCGCCCCGGGCGCGGCCGCGAGGCCGATGGGGTGGTCGTGCTGCGGCCCCTTGCACGTCTCCGTCTGCCAGAAGGTTCCGGTGGACAGGAACTGGCCCACGTTGATCGCGGTGCCCAGGGCGCCCTCGTCGAACCGGACGCCGCACAGGGCGTTGTCGAACTTGTGGCACAGGAACATGCTGCGCACGCCGAGGGCGTGCAGCTCGTCCAGGCCCCGGTCGATGTCCTCCCTGCTGCACTGCGAGATGTCCAGGATCTGCTTGCACCCGAACGGCTCGGAGGTCTCCACCCCCAGCACCACGGCCAGCTTGCCCTGCTCGACCACCTGGCGGGCCTGCGCCGAATCGGTGACGATCCTGAACCAGCCCTTGCCCGGGCCGCCGTACATCTTGTCGATGTACGCCTGCATCTCGTACGACTTCTGCGCCTGCAGGCGGATGGAGGTCATCTCGTCACAGCTGCGGTCCTTGAAGAAGTAGACCGAGCAGATCACGCCGTTGGTGACGAGGTCGTTGACGAGTACGCGCTGGCCGCCGCGCCAGGCCCGCTCGACCCAGGCGTAGTAGTTCTGCTGGTGGGTCAGCGAGTCGTGGGCGGGCCAGTCCTTGAAGGTCGGCCACCCGTTCGGGTCGTGCTTGCCGTCGCCGCCCTTGGTGACGAAGTCGAAGATGGCGAGCGAGCCGTCGGGGTAGTGCTCGGGGCAGTCCTTGAGCGCGTCGGCGACCCCGGCCTCGGAGAACGGCTTGCCGCAGATGAGCCGGCCGCCGAAGCCCTCGTTGGCCATCAGGTGGTCGTGTGCGTCGACGAAGCCCCTGACCCGGCCGTTCGCGTCGGTGCCCTTGAAGGGCTCACCCGTGACGTTGACGGCCGAGTCCGGGGAGGGTCGGGCGGACGGGGTCCACCAGTCGGTTTCGGCCGAGGCGGCGCTGGGCATCGGGCCCAGCGCCATGGCCAGCACGGTGAGAAGCAAGGACAGAACCGCGATCGGCTTTCGCCTGGTGTACGAGTGTCTGGTCAAGTCCACCCCTCCGGCTTGAATTGTCATGTCCAACGCAAATATCGCGTTGAGGATCCCGACTGCCGCGAGCAGAGTCAATAGTCCGGGACAGATGACCTGATGGATCGTCGGATCCGCCAAGCCCGCCAACCCGACCAACCCGACGAACCCGGCCAACCCGGCCGGCCGTGATCAGTCGCCGACGTCGCGGTGACGGATGTCGTTCAGCGTCTCCCGCCGCACCAGCAGGCGCGCCGCTCCCTCGTGGACCGCGACGACCGGCGGGCGCCCCACCAGGTTGTAGCCGGAGGCCATGGACAGGTGGTAGGCACCCGCAACCGGCACGGCGAGCAGGTCTCCGGGGTGGATGTCGCCGGGCAGTTCGACGTCGGCGGCCAGGATGTCCCCGGCCTCGCAGTGCCGGCCCACGACCGTGGCGGTACGAGGTCCGGCGGCCGACCGGCGGCCGACCAGCCGGGGCGCGTAACACACCCCGTACAGAGCGGGCCGCGGATTGTCGCTCATGCCGCCGTCGACGGCGACGAACACCTTCTCGCCCGTGCGCTTGACGGCGAGCACCCGGTACACGGCGACCCCCGCCGGGCCCGCGATCGCCCGCCCCGGCTCGACGGCCAGCCGCGGCACCGGCAGCCCCGCGGCGGCGCAGCTCCCGGTCAGCTCGGCGTACACCCGCCGGGCGAGGCCGGGCAGGTCGAGGGCGGGCTCGCCGGGCCGGTACGCGATGCCGTGCCCGCCGCCCAGGTCCAGCTCGGGGAGGGTGACGCCGTGCGCGTCGCGCAGCCGGGCCAGCAGACCCACCATCCGGCGCACGGCCGTGACGTACGGCTTGCAGTCGGTGATCTGGGAGCCGATGTGGCAGTGCAGGCCGACCAGTTCGAGCTGCGGCTGGCCGAGGATCCGGGCGACGGCGTGCTGCGCCGATCCGTCGGTGAGGGACAGGCCGAACTTCTGGCCGTCCGTCCCGGTCCGGATCTTGTCGTGGCCGCCGGCCGACACCCCCGGCACCACCCGCACCATCACCTTCTGGTGTCCCGTGGGGCCGACCGCGGCTGCGATCCGGGCGATCTCGGACGCGCTGTCGATGACGATCCGCCCGACGCCGAGGCGCAGCGCGCTCGCGAGGTCGCGCGGCGATTTGGCGTTGCCGTGCAGCACGATGCGCTCGGGCGGGAAGCCGGCCGTGACGGCGAGCTCCAGCTCCCCGGCGGAGCAGACGTCCAGGCCCAGCCCCTCCTCCCGGACCCAGCGGACCATCGCGCGGGAGAGGAACGCCTTGGCGGCGTAGAGCACATCGGCTTCGGGGAAGGCGGCGCGGTAGGTGCGGCAGCGCTCGCGCACCTCGCCCTCGTCCAGGACGTAGGCCGGGGTGTCGAACCGTTCGGCCAGCTCGGCCAGGGACACCCCGCCGACCGCCAGAGCGCCGTGCGGGAGCCGGGTCGTGGAGGCGGGCCAGATCGACAGGTCATCGGCCTCGGCCGAGATCCCGGAGGGCAGGGTGACGGTCATCGCGTCAGCCCGGTGGCCTGCGGTACGGGGGTCTCGGCCGCCGGGACGGCCGCGACCGGGCCCGGGGTGACCGCGGGCGCGGTGAGCGTCGGGTCGACGGTCACCGTGGCCACCCCGAGCGGCTCGGCCAACGAGCGCAACGCGGCCGACGAGAGACGGATCCACGGCTGCGCCGCGCCGAGCGTGGCGGCGAGCCGTCCCTCGCTGGTGAAGCCGACCGCGGTACGAGCTCCGAGCGGGGTGCGGAACATCCGTACCGTCACCCGCGCTCCGCCCGGCCGGACCGGCACGTACAGGGGCCCGGCCGGGAAGCGTTCTTCAGGCTCGGGGTCGTCGGCGTACTGGACCAAACACATGGGGCCCTCCCAGAGGAACCAAGTCCGGAGATCGGCGCCCCGGCTGCGGGGAGGCGGTCCGGGGCGTGTCGCCGAAGCTATCCCCGGCGCCGCCCGCCGGTCTGCATCCCCTGACGGGTCCCATACGTCGGGCGGCCGAGTCCATACGCCTCGCTGACGGCCGGCGCCGGACAGGTCCGGCGCCGCGTCAAGGCGGCGCAAGGGAAGCCGCGCCGGGCGTCAAAGGGCCGTCAGAAACCGCCCGCGCCCCGCCGGTCGGCCCTTTCATGGGAACCGTCAGGACGAGACAGGGGAGAGGAAACAGGTCGTGCGCAGAGTCGTGGTCGGAGTCAGCGGAACACCGGGAAGTCTGGCCGCATTGCACCGGGCCGCCGCCGAGGCCCGGGTGCGCGACGCGCAGCTGTGGGCCGTCATGGCCTGGCAGGCTCCCGGAGGCGGCCTCGGCAGCCGGGGCTCCTGCGCCGCCCCGGTGCTCGCGCAGTGCCGCGGCGCGGCGGTGGAGCGGCTGCGCCGGCTCCTGGACCTGGCCTTCGGCGCCGAGCCGCCGGGCGTCGCGCTCGCCGGGGTGAGCGTACGGGCGACCCCGGGCGCGGCGCTCGTGGACGCCGCCCGGGGTTGCGACGACCTCCTGGTGGTGGGTGCCGGGTCCCGTGCGCGGCTGCGGCGCCTGGTCCGGCCCTCGGTGGCCCGCTACTGCCTGGCGCACGCGGCCTGCCCGGTGCTGACCGTGCCCCCGCCGCCGCTCCAGGCCGATCTGGACGCCGTACACCGACGCAACCTGTGGCACCTGCCGCTGGACGCGAGGGAGTTGGCGCCGTAGGGAGGCGTTGCCGCCGCGGGACCGATGCCCGCGGCGGCAGCCGTCGCGTCAGCGCGCGTTGCGCTCCGGCAGGTCGACCTCGGCCGGGGCCAGGGCCGCGGAGGACGGGGCGTCCTGGGCCGAGAGGCCGCGCGCGGTCGTCGCCGCCGCGGGCTTCTTGCCGCAGAAGGCCGCTTCGAGCGTGCCGCCCAGGGCCGTGTTCGCCTGGCCGCGGTTCGAGGTGTTCGCCATCGCGGTGAGGTTGCGCACTCCGTCGCGGGTGGTGAAGACGTAGCTGTAGAAGCCCTGCACGGTGCCCGTGTGCCCGTAGACGGACGTGCACGAGAGGTCGTAGCGGCGCAGGCCCAGCCCGTAGAAGCGGGTGTTGGTCGTGTCGGTGGGGGTCATCGTCAGCATGGCGTCCAGCTGCTTCGCCGGCAGCAGCCGGCCGCGCAGCAGCGCGGAGATGAAGACGTTGAGGTCACCCGGGTTCGAGATCATCGCGCCGGCCGACTGCGCCCAGGACACCGTCTGCTCGGTGGAGTCGACCAGCGGTGCGCCGGCCTCGTCCGGGGTGAGGTAGCCGCGGATGTGCAGGCCGGAGATCTTCGTCCCGGGGTGCACGTAGGCGGTGTTCTTCAGCTCGAGCGGCTTGATGATGCGGCGGTCGTACTCGTTGGCCACCGGCTGGCCGGTGGCCTTCTCGATGAGCATGCCGACGACGACGAAGTTGGTGTTCGAGTACTTGTACGACACGCCGGGCTCGGTGGTGCGCGGATCGCTCAGCGAGAGCTTGACCAGCTCCTGGTAGCTGAACACCTTGTTGCGCACGGCCTCGAAACCGGGAACGGTCTGGGCGAACATGGAATTCGTGTAGTCCGCCAGCCCGCTGCGGTGGGTCAGCAGGTGGCGCACGGTGATCCGGTCGTCGGGCAGCAGACCCGGCAGGTAGTGGTTGACCGAGGTGTCCAGGTCGATCTTCTTCTCGTTGACCAGCTGCAGCAGCACGACGGTCGAGAACGTCTTGGTGATGCTGCCGATCCGGAAGCGGGCCTTGGTGTCCATGGCCGCGCCCGTGGTCTTGTCGCGTACGCCCACGGTCTTGGTCTGGACGCCCTCGGGGCCGCTGATGCGAGCCATCGCGCCCGGCGCCCCGGCGGCGGTGGTGTTCGTCAACGCCTGCACCAGGCCCTCGAGATCGGGCGCCGGCAGGGTCGGCGCCGCGGTCCGTGCGGCCCCGGCGGGCAGGGTCGGCGCGGCCTGGGCGGCGGTGGCCGGCGCCACCCCGGCCACCACGGCCAGCAGGGCGGCGCTGACGGCGATACGTCGGTTCATGGGCAGGAGCACGTATTTCCTCGACTCATTCGGTTCATGGGGTACCGGATACGAAGCGTCCGCGGCAGCCGAGTCATCCCGGGAGACGACCCCCCGACGGCCGGAACGATCAAGAGCTTAGATGTTCCGACGATGCCGTCCGGTTGCGCCCCGTCCGCTCGACGGCTACGACGAGACGCGCCTGCCGCGATCACCGCCAGCCGCAGGTGCTCGCGTGCTCACGATGCCTCCGGGGCCACGGCGAGGGAGTGCAGGTAGCGCATCAGCGTCATCAGTACGTCACGGCTGGAGTCGCGCCGCCGGGCGTCACAGGCGATCAGCGGTACGGCAGCGGGCAGGTCGAGGGCGCCGCGCAGCTCCTCGAGGGAGTGCTCGGGAGCGTCGGGGAAGGAGTTGACGGCGACCACGAACGGCACCCCGCGCTCCTCCAGCCGGCCGATCACGTCGAAGCTGACCTCCAGCCGGCGGGTGTCGACCAGGACCACCGCGCCCAGCGCACCCTCGAACAGGCCGTTCCACAGGAACCAGAAGCGCTGCTGGCCGGGGGTGCCGAAGAGGTACAGCACCAGTTCCTCGTTGATGCTGATCCTGCCGAAGTCCATGGCGACGGTGGTGGAGCTCTTGCGCTCCACGCCCGCGGTGTCGTCGACGCCGACACCGGCCTGGGTCATCGTCTCCTCGGTGGTCAGCGGCCGGATCTCACTCACCGCGCCCACCAGGGTCGTCTTGCCGACCCCGAAACCGCCTACGATCACCACCTTGACCGCGGCGGCGGCCGTGGCCGGCAGTACGTCCTCGCGCCGCGGCCCCGCGGGCAGCTCAGAGCTTTCGAAGTCCATCGATCACTGCCTCAATCAATGCCAGGTCGGGGAGTTGGGCGCGGGTGACGGGTGCGCGAGAGAGCACCTGCCCCGCGGTGAGCAGATCGTCGAGCAGTACGGTGACCACGCTCACCGGGAGACCGAGGTACGCGGAGATCTCGGCCACCGACAGCGGTGCCTGGCACAGCCGCATGATCGCCGCGTGCTCCGGCTGCATGCCGGGCCGGGGCCCGGACCTGGCGACGATCAGCGTGACCAGGTCGAGGTCGGTGGGCACTAACGGCCCACTGCGACCGCCCGTGATGACGTAGAGCCGCTCGGGGATGCCGTCCTCCCAGTCGCGGCCCCCGGGGTCGCTCACGCGGTCTGCCTGTCGCTGCGGGGCGGGCTGCTGAGGTGCTCTCCGATCCGCGCCACCAGGTCGCGCATGCGCTGGCCCATCAGTCCGGCGTCGACGCCCTCGTCGGCCAGCACCGCGAGATAGGCCCCGGCACCGGCCGCCATCAGGTAGAAGAACCCGCCGTCCATCTCGATCACGACCAGCCGCATCCGGCCCTTGCTGTGCGGGAGTTCGGAGGCGACGGCGCCGGCGAGGCTCTGCAGGCCGGCGCAGGCGGCGGCGAGGCGGTCGGCCGTGTCGGTCTCCGCGCCGTACTGGGCCATCCGCAGGCCGTCGGCGGAGAGCACGATGACGTGCCGGGTCTGCGGAACGCTCTCGGCCAGGTCCTTGAGCATCCAGTCCATATTGGTCTGCTGCTGACTCATGGCTGTTCCCCCTTGCCCGCCGAGACCGGCGAGACGTCTGTGTTCTGCCCTGCAGTGGTCTGGCTGTCCCCGTCCCCGTCCCCGGACAGGCCGCTCTGGAAGGCGGCCAGCCACAGGCCCGGCTGCGCTTCGGCCCGCTGCGGGACCGGGGCGGTGGCCGGCTGGGCGGCGGCTTCGGCGGGCGCCGTGGCGCGGGTCTTGCGGCGCCGCTGCGGCAGCCCGTTCGGGGTCCGCTCGGTCACGGCGGGGGCCTCGTCCTCGTCCGTGGCGGCCGGCGACTGCGGGCCGGTGGCCGGGCGCGGCATCGGCTGCGACCGGTCCGACCGGTCCGCATGGTCCGCCCGGTCCGCATGGCCCGCGGCGGCCGGTTCCAGGGCCGCCCGGGGCCCCGAGGAGGTGCCGATGCCGTGGGCGACACCGGTCGCGGTCGTGACGGTGGTGATCAGGTCCTGCGGGACGACCAGGACGGCGCGCACGCCGCCGTACGCCGAAGATCGCAGCGACACACGGAAGTTGTACGCCTGCGCGAGACGGCCGACCACGGCCAGGCCCAGGCGCGGCGTCTCGCCGAGGTCGGTGAGGTCGATGCCCTCCTGCGCCTGGCGCAGCATGCGCTCGGCCCGCTTGCGGGCCTCCTCGCTCATGCTCAGGCCGCCGTCCTCGATCTCGATGGCGATGCCCGAGTTCACGTCGACGGCGGTCAGGTGGACCTTCGTCTGCGGCGGGGAGTAGCGGGTGGCGTTGTCCAGGAGCTCGGCCAGTGCGTGGATGAGCGGCTCGACCGCGGGCCCGATGACGGCGACCTGCGAGACGGAGTGGAGCTCCACGCGCTGGTAGTCGATGATCCGGGACATGGCGCCGCGCAGCACGCTGTACAGCGGCACGGCCTTGCTCCACTGGCGGCCCGGCCGCGCACCGCCGAGGACGGCGATGGAGTCGGCGAGCCGGCCGATGAGCGCGGTGCCGTGGTCGAGGCGCAGCAGGTCGCCGAAGACGGCCGGGGTCTGGCCGTGCCGGTCCTCCATCTCGCGCAGTTCCTGGGCCTGTTGGTGCACGATCGCCTGTACGCGGCGGGCGATGTTCACGAAGGCGCGCTGCGCGGAGTCGCGCAGGTCCTCTTCCGCGACCACGGCGTCGAGCACGGAGCGCAGCACCGCGTCGTGGGCGTTCCTGAACTCCGGGGTCAGACCGGGCTGGTGGCGGCCGGGGTCCTCCAGGGAGGTCAGCACATCCTCGGGGAACTCACCCTTGCGCAGCCGCGCCACGACGTCGGGCAACAGCGTCTCGGCCAGCCGGACGGTCTCGGCCTGCTGTCGCGACAGCGTCGCCTCCTGCGCGGCGACCGTGGCCCGCAGCGCCGCCACCGTCTTGCCGCGCCGGGCGGCCTCACCGCAAGCCAGGGCGACCGCGACGAACGCCGCGGCTCCGATCCAGGCCACCGGGGTGCGGGCGGGTGCGGAGACCACGGCCACGGCGGCCACCGCGACTGCGGCGGTCACCAGGACGGGCAGCGCCCACGCGACGGGTGAGCTGGGCCCCGTACCTCCGGGCGACGATCCCTCTCGAACCATCAGAACCCTCAAACGATCGAAAACGAAAGATCATTGGACAACAGCCCGGGATCTTATCGGTTCCGTGTACGTGTCTTGACAACAGGTCATGATGCGGACCGGCCAACCGAGTTCAGGTGATGCGTCCTGTCCTGAAATGAGTGCTGCCCGGTCCTGCCGTCCGGACCGGCCGGTTCCGTCGTACGCGCCTTCAGGGCCCGTCGGGCCCCTCCAGGCGCCCGTGTCGCACGCCGGTCCGCGACCGGGCCGGGCTCCGCCGTTTCGGCTGATTCCCGACGGTCCGCCGTCGCCGCCGCATCGGCGCGACAATGGAGGAGTGCCGTACATAGCCGTGACCGCCTTGAGCCATGCCGGGCTGGTTCGCGAGCACAACGAGGACAGTCTCGTCATCGGACCGTGGACGTTGTGCGCGACCGTGACCGACAATCCCCAGACCCTCGTGTTCCCGCTCGGCCGACCCCTCGTCGTGGCGGTCGCCGACGGGCTCGGCGGGCACCCGGCCGGTGAAGTGGCCAGCGCGCTGGTCGTACGTCGGCTCTCCACGCTGGGTCCTTCGCTCGACGGTGCGAGCGCCCTTCGTGACGCTGTGGACCTGTGCAATGACGAGGTGTACTCGGCGGCCCGGGGCCACCCGGCGCTGACCGCCATGGGAACCACCGTGGCGGGCGTCCTGGTCCTGGCCGATTCGTTGCTGGCGTTCAACGTCGGCGACAGCAAGGTGTACGACGTGGCGCCGGGCGGACTTCGCCAGGTGAGCGTGGACGACAGCCCGCCGCCGGCGCCGGGGCAGCGCACCACATCGGCCGTTACCCAGACCCTCGGCGGCAGCAGGGTGTTCGGCGCGGTGACGCCCCACGTGGCGTCCCGGACGCTGTCCGTGGGCGAGCGCTACCTGGTGTGCAGCGACGGGCTGACCGATCCCGTGCCCGACGAGGAGATCGAGGCCCTGCTGCGGGTGAACGAGGACGGCAGGGCGGCCTTCGCGCTGTGGAAGGCCGCGATCGATGCCGGGGGTCCGGACAACATCACGCTCGCACTGGTGCGGATCGGCGACGGCGGATAGGCCGCCAAGGTCCGCGCCTTCATGACGTGGATGCGGACGCGAACCCTTGACACGGGATTTGTTCACTTCTTAAATCACGCAGTGAACTAAGCAGGGCTCCTCATGTTCCCGGAAGGGAGAGTCATGGACTCCCCACGCTTATCCCGCCGCCTGCTGCTGTCTCTGGCCTCGGTCCTCGCCCTCGCGTCGCTGTCCACCGGACTGGCCCGGGGCGTGCCCGCGGGCCGTGCCCCCGCGGCCGTCGCGGACGCGTCAGCCGCGTCAGCCGCGTCGGTCGCCGTCACGTTCTCCGACGAGTTCGACGGGCCCGCGGGCGCCGCCGTCGACGGCGGGAAGTGGCAGATCGAGACGGGCGACAACGTCAACAACCACGAGCGGCAGTACTACACCGCGGGCAACCGCAACGCCGCCCTCGACGGCCAGGGCCATCTGGCCATCACCGCCCGCCGGGAGAACCCCGACAACCACCAGTGCTGGTACGGCAGGTGCGAGTACACCTCCGCCCGGCTGAACACCTCCGGCCGGTTCACCACGACGTACGGTCGCGTCGAGGCCCGGATGAAGATCCCGCGCGGGCAGGGCATGTGGCCGGCGTTCTGGATGCTGGGCCAGGACATCGGCCAGGTCGGATGGCCCGCCTCGGGCGAGATCGACGTCATGGAGAACGTCGGCTTCGAACCGGCCACCGTCCACGGCACCCTGCACGGTCCCGGGTACTCCGGCTCCGGCGGCATCGGCGCCGGGTACACCCTGCCCGGCGGCCAGGCCTTCGCCGACGCCTTCCACACCTTCGCCGTCGACTGGAGCCCGAACGCCATCACCTGGACCGTCGACGGCGCCGTCTACCAGCGGCGCACCCCCGCCGACCTCGGCGGCCGGCAGTGGGTCTTCGACAAGCCCTTCTTCGTGATCCTCAACCTCGCGGTCGGCGGCTACTGGCCCGGAGACCCCGACGGCAGCACGGCCTTCCCCCAGCAGCTCCTGGTCGACTACGTCCGGGTCACCAGCGACCCCGCCCCGCCCACCGGAGGCGGTGCCATCACCGGCCTCGGCGGCAAGTGCGTCGACGTGGCGGGCGCGGGCACCGCGAACGGGACGGCCGTACAGCTCTACGACTGCAACGGCACGGCCGCGCAGAGCTGGTCCGCGGGGTCCGACGGCACGATCCGGGCGCTGGGCAAGTGCCT
This sequence comes from Streptomyces sp. NPDC060031, assembly GCF_042736805.1. NCBI lineage: Bacteria > Bacillati > Actinomycetota > Actinomycetes > Kitasatosporales > Streptomycetaceae > Streptomyces > Streptomyces sp. NPDC060031. Next base: position 200,442 of record NZ_JBHWVM010000001.1, on the reverse strand, counting down.
GGACGTGGCGTCCGGTGGCACGGCCGACGGTACGAAGGTGCAGTTGTGGGACTGCAACGGCACGGCGGCCCAGCAGTGGGCCGTCCCGGCCGCCCGGGACATCGTCAACCCACAGGCGAACAAGTGCCTCGACGTCGCCGGCAACAGCTCGGCCAACGGCACCCGGCTGCAGATCTGGACCTGCACCGGAGCCGCCAACCAGAAGTGGACGCTCACCCGATGACCCCACGGCGCTCCTCGACACCCTGATCCCGATCGCGGACGCGATCGGCGTACCGCTGGGCTGCCGGCCATGTCCAGACGTCCAGCGCGCAGCTGGTCAGGGAACAGCCCCGGCCGGAAGGGAACCCGGCCGGGGCTGGTGGCGCAGGTCAGCTCTCGTCAGGCTCCGCCACGACGAACCCCCGGACCACCGCGGGACCTTGCCGGTCCGGGGTCTGCGCGTACCGAACCGCGCGCATGGCCTCGACGACATCGGCGTACCCGGGGTCGATCCACATCGCCGCGAGGCCGGGCTCCATGCCCGGGTTGTTGTCGAGAACCGTGTGCATCACGTCGTTGAACTGGGCGTCGCTGAGCAGCGAGCGGACACTGCCCGGCTTGACGGCCAGCGGCATGGTGGACGTCGTGTCGGTGACCGGTCCGCCGGTGGAGCAGGGCGGGGGCGGTCCTGCGGGCTTGCTCTTGCAGGCCATGTCTTCTCCTCGGTGTGCGGTCGAGTGGTGCGTGGTCCGCCCCGGACCCCGTGAAGGGGGTCGCCGGGGCCGGGGCGGGAGGCACGGTCGCCTGCGTGCACGCCGACGCGCAGACGACCGGGAGCCTCAGGGGCGGATGATGCCGATGGCGATCGCGCCGAGCACGGCCAGGACGCTCAAGACGTACAGGGCCTGACCCTGCAGTTCGCTCACGGCGACACGGCCGGCTGCTGCTGCGGCAGGGCGGCGACGAGCCTCTGGAGGTTTCGGGCGAGCGCGCGGGCGAAGTCCCAGTTCGGATTGCCGGTCTCAGACCTGGGCCCGGTCCGCACCAGGTCGCACCACTCCTGCACGGCGGCTTTGAGCGCGTGGGACTGCTCCGCCTCCGGCACGGCATGCCGCTTGTAGCCCGTCTGGAGGCCGGCGGTCAGCAGGTCATCGACGAGACGGGCGACCTGTACCGCGTCGGGGCGGTCTCCGTACGGTACGAGGGCTCTCGCAATGAGGTCCTCCGGGCTCTTGGTCACGGCGTGCTCCCTACCGTCGTCAGCGGGTGGTGAGACCAGCCTGGCAGCGGGAACGGCTCTGAATGCTCACAGATTTGTGAGTGCTGCCGGTGCTACATCCCGACCCAGCGGGCCATCCCACCCAGGCTGTCCGGCGCGCGCCGCGACATGTGCACCAGCCTGCGGATCGTGGCCCGAGTGCCTGGCAGATGCCGGGTCTGCTCCGGCGACACCTTCCGGGCCTCGGATAGGAACTTGAGCGACGACTTTGCCGAGCCCGCCTCCATTTCCACCAGCGCCCGGTCGACCAGGTAGCGGGCGCGGCGCGAGGTCAGCGTCGACTCCGGCAGCTTGATCGTGCGGGCCCGGCCGAGGGCTTCATCGAAGTTGCTCATGGTGATCGCCGTGCCCAGCTCGTGCAGCCGCACGTTGACCCGCCCGAAGCTGAGCCAGTGCACATCACCGGCCTCGCCTCCGACACGCTCCGCCAGCTCCCGAGCCGCGCCCAGGTGGGTTTCCACCGCGGTCGCGTCCTCGGCCTTTGCGGCCACCGTGGCCAGCCCGAGGTGGAGCTGTCCGGTCACGGCCAGAGCCTCGCGATTCGTCTGGCCGGCGAGCAGCGCGTGCCCCGACGCGATCAGCGGTGCGGACGTGGCACAGCGCCACAGCGTCGCGCGCTTGTACCGCTGTACCGCCTCGATGCACGGGTCCGACGCTCGTCCTGCGGCCCAGCCCATACGGTCCAAGGCGACGCGGGCAAGGTCCGGGTAATCGAGCTTGAGCGCGACGTCGTGGGCGGTCCGGTACGCGGAGGCCAGTGCCCGCCACGCTGCGGTGGACGGGGCCGTCCAGACCGTGTGGGTCAACTCGACGATCAGCGCGGGCAGCGCCTTCGCGGCAGCGCGAAGGTGGGTGGCTCGCACCTGCTGGCACAGGGCGTCCGCCTCGGCGATCAGGTCCGACGCCGGCCGCACGCGGACGAGGTCGGGGTTCGGCCCGAGGTCGAAGCGGTCGAGGGCTTCCCGGATCGGGGCGACCAGCGCGAGGAGTCGGTCAGCAATTAGAGCGGTCTCAGCGGGAGGTCCTGTCAGCTTGGACGAGTCCACCCGCAGCGCGTGGGCCACGGCCGCCACGAAGCCGGGAGTGGCGGGGCGTGCGCCGCACTCCACCTGATTCAGCAGGCTGAGGCTGTACGGGATCCGGTCGGCCAGCTCGCGCTGCGTCAGGCGGGCGAGGCGCCGCTGCTCCCGAATCCGGGAACCGGTGTGCTCATCCTCGAGTAGAGGCATACTGGTCTCCGTCCAAAACTCGTCATCAAGGACGGTACCTGCGCACAGCGCGCCGGGTCACCGATCGCCCCGACTCCGAGCGGATCGGGGGCGATTGCATAGGCTCGGGCGTCATGACGACGAGGACCCTGTACCTGCTCTGCTCGGCCGCCCCGCCCGTGTTCGACATCGCTGGCGTCGTCGAGGACGCGCAGCGCCGCGGCTGGGACGTCTGCCTCGGCCTCACACCGACGGCCGCCGACTGGTTGGACGACAGCCTGCCCGGCCTAACGGCCCTCACCGGACACCCGGTGCGCTCGCGGTACAAGCGGCCCGGTCACCCGGACGTGTGGCCGCCGGCAGACGCGGTGCTCGTGGCCCCGGCGACGATGAACACGCTGAACTCCTGGGCGCTCGGAATCACTGGCACGTGGCTGGTCGGGTTCATCGCGGAGGCCATCGGCAAGGGCATCCCGCTGACGGCGATGCCGTGCGTGAACTCGGCGTACGCCCAGCACCCGCAGTTCCCGGTGTCGGTGCACACGCTGCGAGGGGCCGGGGTCCGGGTGCTGCACGGCCCGGGCGGGTTCGAGCCGAACGCACCGGGCGAGAAGCGGCCGTACCCGTGGGCTGCGGCGCTGGACGCGGTCGACGAGCACCGCCCGTAGCCAACCCGTAGGACGACCTTCCCGGCCTACGCCGAGCGTTCCAGCAGGACCACGCCGTCCTGCTCCGTCACGATCCGGTAGCCCTGCGCCAAGGCCTCGTCGAGGGCCGCCGACTCGCCTTCGGCCGACATCGGCCAGCCGGACGGGGCCTTGGTGTCACTGATGATCCACTGGGCCGTGTACCGCGGCCTCATGTCCGGGTAGCCGAGGACGGTCACGTCGCAGCGGCCGGTGAGCTGCGGTACGAAGCGGTTCGACGCCGTCACGCTCGCCCCGTCGGGGATGGCGGCGAGGGCCGAACGCGCCGCCGTGACGTGCGGATCGTCCGCGAACAGGTCGGGGAACTGCCGGTACGGGAAGAGGGGGAGCACGATCAGCGCGACCGCCGCGGTGATCCCGAGCGAGGCCCGCTGCGAGGTCCTGGCCGCCTTGCGGACCTCCGCGTCGCCCGCCTCGGCCGCGTGCCGACGGCGGGCCAGTACGTCGATGAAGGCCGCGAAGACGATCGGCATCAGCACGGCGCTGTAGTGGAACCTCGTCTCCCAGTAGGACGCGTTGTCGGAGACGAACCGCCAGCCCAGCGTCGGCAGGCACAGCAGCACCATCGGGGAGCGCAAGGCCATGAACCCCGTGATGGCGGCCAGGAAGAGCAGCGTGTGGACCTTCGGCTCGGGCCACACCAGTTGCAGGGGCAGCCCCAGGAGGCGCTCCACGGCGGCGGCGGTCCCGGTCGGCCCGTCGCCGCCGAGGGACTCCGTGTAGGCGTAGCCGTTCTGGTTGACGGACGCGAGGACGACGAACATCTCCACGAGGGAGGCGGCCACTCCGAATACCGCCGTCGCCAGGCCGAGCCGCCGGGAGCCGTACCAGGCGACGTACAGCCCGATCGCGGCCAGCGTGAATCCGAGGTCCTCCTTGACGAGGACCAGCGGCAGCGCCCACCAGACGGCCGCGCGCCACCGGCGCTCACCGAGCGCGGCCAGCGAGAAGGCCAGCAACGGCACGGCGAAGGCGATCTCGTGGAAGTCGAACACCACCGCCGACGCGATCCCCCATGACGCCCCGTACGCGAAACCGACCGTGATCGCGGCGGCCCTGCCGACCGCGCGCCGGGCCCACCGGCACAGCGGATACGCCGCGAGCGCGAACAGGAACGCCTGGGCGACGAGAAGCGTGAGGGCCGACGGCCAGATCCGGTAGAAGGGCGCCAGCGTCGCGGTGATCGGGCTGAAGTGGTCCCCGAGGAGGTTGTAGCCGGGCCCCTTCAGCGAGGCGACCGGCCAGTGCCCCGCGGCGTACGAACGTACCGCCTGCTCGAAGATGCCCAGGTCATAGCCGGTGGTGAGCATCAGGGAGTGACGGCGGACCGAGAACACGGTGTAGAAGACGAAGAGCACGGCGACCACGGCCGCGGGGAGGGCGGCCTCGCGAGCCCGCGCGCGCACGTTCGTGCGCGGGCCGGGGCGTGCGGGGGAGTCCTGGTGCGGACGCTCGAGGCCCGAATGTATCGACATGTCTACCCATGGTCGGTCGGATGAGGGGACGGGGCGGGGGACGGGGCGGGGGCGGCGACTGTCGATCGTAGCCCGCTCGCCCGGGTTCCCCGTGGATGCGGACCACAGGTCGGGTTCAACCACTGGTAGGAAACTTTCCTGTCCGCTACGCTCCCCGTCGGCGGCTTGGCGCGGTGCCCGAACCCCGGGCATGACGCGCTCAGTGAGAGCTCTGACCCGGCCGCCGTGACACTGCCCCCTGCCGCTCCCCGGTCTGTGGTGGTGTCCCGCACCGGTGCCCAGCTCTCGCCGCCCCCCGCCAAGGAGTCCAGGTATGCGCCTGAACACCTCCACCCACCCCCCAACGTCCCGCGGCGGACTCCACCCCGCCCTCCTCGTCGTCACCGCGGTGCTCGCGCTCGTCGGCGGGCTCCTCCTCGCCTGGCCCGGACGGGCCGGAGCCGCCGCCGACCCGCTCATCTCACGCGGCAAACCCGCCACCGCCTCCTCCTCCGAGAGCTCCTCGCTCGGCGCCGCCCAAGCCTTCGACGGCGCCCCCGCGACCCGTTGGGCCAGCGCCGAGGGCAAGGATCCGCAGTGGATCCGCGTCGACCTCGGCGCCACCGCCACCGTCTCCCGGGTCAAGCTGACCTGGGAGGCCGCGTACGCCAAGGCCTACCGCGTCGAGGTGTCCGCGGACGGGGCGACCTGGACCCCGATCGCCGAGGAGAAGGCCGGCAACGGCGCCACCGACGACTGGACCGGCCTGTCCGGCAAGGGCAGGTACCTGCGCGTGTACGGCACCGCCCGCGGCACGGCGTACGGCTACTCGCTCTTCGAGGCCGAGGTGTACGGCGCCGTCGACGGCGGACCGCCCCCCGGCGGCGCCTTCACGGTGGTCGCCGCCGGTGACATCGCCGCCCAGTGCACTGCCTCCGACAGCGGCTGCGCGCACCCGAAGACCGCCGCGCTCGCCCGGCAGATCGACCCGAAGTTCTACCTGACGATGGGCGACAACCAGTACGACGACGCCCGGCTCGCCGACTTCCGCGCCTACTACGACAAGACCTGGGGCGCCTTCAAGGCCAAGACCCGCCCCGTGCCCGGCAACCACGAGACCTACGACCCGGCCGGCCCCCTCTCCGGATACAAGGCGTACTTCGGGAACATCGCCTACCCGCAGGGCAAGAGCTACTACAGCTTCGACGAGGGCAACTGGCACTTCATCGCCCTCGACTCCAACTCCTTCGACCAGGCCGCCCAGATCGACTGGCTCAAGGCCGACCTCGCCGCCAACGGCAAGCAGTGCGTAGCCGCCTACTGGCACCACCCGCTGTACTCGTCGGGCGGACACGGCAACGACCCGGTCTCCAAGCCGGTCTGGAAGATCCTGTACGCAGCCAAGGCCGACCTCGTCCTCAACGGGCACGACCACCACTACGAGCGGTTCGCCCCGCAGAACCCCGACGGCAAGGCGGCCGCCGACGGGATCGTGGAGATCGTCGGGGGCATGGGCGGCGCCGAGCCCTACCCGATCGAGCAGGTCCAGCCCAACAGCCAAAAGCGCATCAGCGGCCAATACGGGGTCCTGAAGCTGGAGTTCACCGACTCGGGCTACGGGTGGACCTACGTCGGCAGCGACGGGCAGGTCAAGGACACGAGCCCGAAGTACAGCTGCCACTGATGTACCTGGCCAACACCGGCCGCCCGGACGCGCCGCCCCGCCCCCCAGGGGCCCGGCGGCGCGTCCCCGCCACCGTCTTCGCGCTCGGCGCGGTCAGCCTCGTCACCGACGTCTCCTCCGAGATGGTCGCGGCGGTGCTGCCGCTCTACCTCGTACTGGGCCTCGGCCTCTCCCCACTCCAGTTCGGCTTCCTGGACGGCATGTTCAACGGCGCGACCGCGCTCGTTCGGCTCCTCGGCGGCCGGCTCGCCGACCGCGGCGGCCGGCACAAACGGGTCGCCGGCGCCGGCTACCTGCTCTCCGCGCTCTCCCGGCTCGGGCTGCTCCTCGCCGGCGGCGCCACCGCCGCGATCGCCGCCTCGCTCGCCGCCGACCGCCTCGGCAAGGGCGTCCGCACCGCCCCGCGCGACGCCCTGATCTCGCTCAGCGGCCCGCCGGAGACGCTCGGCCGGGCCTTCGGCGTGCACCGCGCCATGGACACCACCGGCGCGCTCCTCGGCCCGCTCGCCGCCTTCGCCGTGCTGTGGGCTACCGCCGACGCCTACGACGCGGTGTTCGCCGTCAGCTTCTGCACGGGCCTGCTCGGCGTGCTCCTGCTCGTCCTGTACGTCCCGGCCGTCGCCCCCGGCACGGCCGTCCCGGCAACGCCGACTTCAACCCCGCCGCGGCGCACGCCACTTCGGGACCCCGCCTTCCGCCGGGTCCTGTACGCCGCGTCCCTGCTCGGGGCCGCCACCATCGGCGACGCCTTCCTCTACCTGCTGATCCAGCGCGGACTCGACCTGCCGCCCGCCCTGTTCCCGCTGCTCCCGCTCGGCGCCGCCGCCGGTTACCTGCTGCTCGCCGTCCCGGTGGGCCGGGCCGCCGACCGGACCGGGCGCCGGCTGCCGTTCCTGCTCGGGCACGCCGCGCTGCTCGGCGCGTACGCCGTACTGCTCGTCCCGGTCGCCTGGCCGACCGTGGTGGTGGTACTGGGGCTCCTGGCCGTCTTCTACGCCTCCACCGACGGCGTCCTGATGGCGCTGGCCGGCCCCGTACTGCCCGCGCACGGCCGGGCGGGCGGGCTCGCGGTGCTCCAGACCGGCCAGGCCCTGGCCCGCCTCCTCGGCGCGGCCGGCTTCGGGGCCGCCTGGACCTTCTGGGGGCAGGGGCCCGCCCTGTGGACGGCGGCGCTCGCGCTGGCCGGGGCGCTCGCGGCCGCCTGGCGCATCCTGCCCGCACCGCCGCCCTCGCTCGACGCCCCGGAGGCACCGTGAAACCCCGCCCGCAGCAGCTCCGCCTCGCCCTCGTCGTGGCCGCAGTTCTCCTTCTCGCGGGCGGCTCCCTGGGCTACGTACTGCACGCCAGACATCGGGACCTGCCGTCCCGACAGGCCCCTGCGGACGGCTCGTTCAGCCTCGCCGAGCCCGGGCTCTACTTCCGGGATTCGGCCACCGGGCTGGTCACCCGCCAAAGCGGCGCCGGCGGCCCGCGCGCGACGGGAGGCCCCTCCTGCGACCGCTTCCACACCGCGGGGGACCGCGTCCTGTGCCTGCGCAAGCTGCCCGGCATCCCGGCCCGCACCCAGGCCCTCGTACTCGACCGGCAGCTGCGCGAGGTCAACCGCGTGACCGTCCCCGGCATCCCCAACCGGGCCCGCGTCTCGGCCTCGGGGAACCTGCTGTCATGGACGGCCTTCGCGACCGGAGACTCCTACGCCACCTCGGCCTTCTCCACCCGGACGTCCATCATGGACCTGCGCACCGGCTACCTGATCAAGTCGATGGAGGAGATCCCGCTGACCATCGACGGAGCCCGCTACCACGCCCCCGACGTCAACTACTGGGGAGTGACCTTCGCCCGGGACGACAATCGCTTCTACGCCACGGTGTCGACCAAGGGCCGCACCCACCTCGTCGAGGGCGATCTGCGGAACTGGTCGGCGAAGGCCTTGCGCGAGAACGCCGAATGCCCGTCGCTGTCCCCGGACAACACCCGCGTCGCCTTCAAGAAGAAGGTCTCCGACGACCCCGCCGCGCCGTGGCGGCTGTACGTCCTCGAACTGGCGGACATGCGCGAACACCCGCTCGCCGAGTCCCGCAGCGTCGACGACCAGGCGGCCTGGCTGGACGACACGACCATCGGTTACGCCCTCCCGGGACAGGGCGGGCGCGCGAGCGACATCTGGGCGGTCCCGGCGGACGGTACGGCCGAGCCCCGCCTCCTCGTCCCCGGCGGCTCCTCACCCGCCGCCGTGAACTGACCGGAATGGGCCGCCACCTGGCTGCCATCGGACAGACGCCTGATCCCCGCTGCGGCAAAATACGAGACGTCAACGACCATGGGCGGGCAGCGTGGCCCCAACCCCCGTTCCGCACGGGATGACGTCTGGGATCCCGCGGTGCCGCCGGTGCGGGGAGGCGTGGTTTCCATGGGGATATCAGTGGGGTTGTCAGCCGGTTTGTCGGCGATACCGCGATTACAGGCACTGCGGGGGACGCCAGGGGTGGGGTCGGGGCGCCAGCGCGCCCAGTCCTTCATGATCCTGGCCACCATGCTCTACCGGGCGAGCCATCTGACGGCCGGCGCACTGGCGGTCGCCCAGCACCAGCGGGTCCTTCCCGCCCAGTACATCGGGCTCGCCGTGGCCCTGGGCCTGAGCGTCCTGGGCTACGGCGCGGCCCTGCGCCGCGGCTGGTTCGACCCGCGGCACATCTGGGCGGACGTCATGGTCACCGGGTGCGCGCTGCCGTTCCTCCTCTGTACGTGGGGCGGTGCGCGCGAGCCCGCCTCGCTCGAGTGGGCGATGCTGCTCGGCGGATCGGCGAGCGCCGCCGCGTCCATCGCCCTCGAACGGCTCCAGGCCCTCGCCGCCCTCGCGCTCCTCGTGGCGGCCCACCTCGTCGGCTATCAGCTGGTGGGCGCGAGCACCGCGGTCGTGGGCCACGTCAACTCGGTGCTGTCATCGGCCGTGATGGCGTGGGTCTTCTGGTGGTACCTGCGCCGACAGGGCCGCCTCCTCGACGACGCCAACGCCCGCGCCCTGGGCGCCGAGACGCACAAGGCGCGCTACGCCGAGCGTCTGGAGCACCACAGGGCGCTGCACGACACCGTTCTCGCCACGCTGACCACCCTCGCCGCCGGCGGGGTCGACGCCAACGCCCCCGCGGTGCGCGAGCGGTGCGCGCGCGAGGCCGCGTACCTGCGCCGGCTGATCCAGCAGACCGCCGACGAGGTGCCCCACCGGGAGATCGGTGCGGCCCTGGAGGAGGCGGTCGGCTCCGTGGAGAGCCTGCAACTGCGGGTCACCGCCCAGTACCACGACCTGCCGACGGTGCCGCCGCAGGTCGCCGCCGCCTTCGCCGATGCCGTCCGCGAGGCCCTGAACAACGTACGCCGGCACGCGGGCACCGGACACGCCTACCTCACCGCGACGCACGACCCCGACCGGCTCGGGGGGGCCGTCGTCACCGTGGTCGACCGGGGGCCCGGATTCGACCCCGAGCGGTACGTGCCCGGCCTCGGGCTGCGCGGCTCGGTCCACGGCCGGATGGCGCAGGCGGGCGGCCGGGCGAGCGTGGACACCGCCCCCGGCGAGGGCGTACGGGTGGAGCTGAGATGGCCCGCGTGATCACCGTCGCGGTGGTCGACGACGACCGGATGCTCCTCGACGGGATGCGGGCCTGGCTGGGCGGGGTACCGGAGCTGCGGCTGGTGGCGACCGCGGCCACGGTCGGGGAACTCCTCGGCGAGCCGGACGCGGAACTGCCCCGCGAGCCGCACGAGTCGGCAGGCGCGCCGCCCGACGTCGTCCTCCTCGACCTCCTCCTGCGGGACGGCTCCGCACCCGCCGACAACATCCGGCGGCTGCGGGGCTCCGGGAGCCGCGTCCTGGTGATCAGCACCGTGCCGGACCGCTCCCGGATCATCGAGTCCCTCCAGGCCGGCGCCGACGGCTACCTGACCAAGGACAACGGCCTGCCGACGCTGGTCGCCGCCATCCAGGACGTCGCGGCGGGCCGGGGCGCCCACTCCGCCGAACTCGCCTTCGCCTGCGCCTACGACAGCAGCCCTGCCCGCCCCCGGCTCGCCCCCCGGGAACGGCAGATCCTGCTCGACTACGCGTCCGGGATGACCCTCAAGTCGGCCGCCCGGCGCGCGGGCATCACGGTCCACACGGCCAAGGACTACCTGGACCGGGTCAAGGCCAAGTACCAGCAGGCGGGCCGACCCACCCACACGAAACTCGACCTGGCCCGGCGGGTACGCGAGGACAGCATCGAGGGGAGCTGACGAACCGGGCCGACAACCCGGGCCGACAACTCGGCGCAAGCCCCCCAAACGGGCGGCTACTGGCGGCGGCCGCCCCCTCCGTATCGTCCTGCAGGGGTACGTGCCGTTCACATATCCGGAGGCCGGCATTTGAGGCGAGGGGAACTCATCGGCCGCCAGGCCGAGATGGGGCAGATCGTGACCGCCCTGGCCGCCGCCCGGTCGGGGCACGGGGGAGCGCTCTTCGTCACCGGCGAGCCGGGCGTCGGCAAGACCCGGCTCGGCGCCGAGGCCGTCGCCGCGGCGGCCTCGGCGGACATGGTCACGGCGCAGGGGCGGGCCGGGACGGTGGGCCCGGTCGTCCCGTACCGGCCGGTGGTCGAAGCGCTGCTCCAGCTCGCCCGGGCGGGCCTGCTGCCGGACCCGGACGAGCTGGGGCGCTACGGGCCGGTGCTGGCCCGGCTGTTGACCGACACCCGGGGCGCGGGCGAAGACGCCACGTCACACATCATGGTCGGCGAGACCGTGCTGCGCCTGATCGCCGTCGTCGGCCGCCGGCGGGGGTGTCTGCTCGTCCTCGATGACCTGCACGAGGCCGACGCCGCGACCCTGGCGGTCGTCGAGTACCTCCTGGACCACATCGGGCAACAGCCGGCCGTGCTCCTGTTCATCGCGGGGCGCGAACCCTGCGCGGCGACCGAGCTGGCCGCGCGGGCACGGCAGCGCGGCGCCGCGGCCGTGGTCGACCTGAGCCCCCTCGACCGCCCCGACGTGCACCTCCTGGTCGCGACCGAGCTGGGGATCGCCCCGGGCGAGGTCGGCTCCGAGCTCGTGCACCGGGCGGTGACCTGCGGTGCCGGGATCCCGTTCGTGGTCAAGGAGCTCGTCCACGACCGCACCGGCCGCGTCCCCGCCGCCGTCGCGGACAGCGTCATACGCCGGGCCGGGGCACTCGGCCCGCTCGGCGTGGAGTTCCTGCGCACGGCGGCCCTGTTCGGGCGGCGCTTCCCGCTGCCGGTGCTGCACCACGCGCTCGGCCGGGAGCACAGCGAGCTGTCCGCGATCCTGCGCGCCGGGGTCGCCTCGTACCTGATCGTGCCCGACGTGGCGAGCACGCAGTGGTACGCCTTCCGGTACGAGTGGGCGGCGCAGGCCCTGCTGGACGACCTCGGACCGGGCGAGCGCGCCGGGTACGCACGGCGGGCGGCGCGCGCACTGGCCGACCTGCACCCGGGGCTGCCGGGGGCGTGGTGCGCACACGCCGCCGAACTGCACGGGCACGCCGGCGACACCGGGGAGGCCGCCCGCCTGTACTGCCGGGCGGCGGGGCGGGCGACCGCCGAGGGGGCGGTGGAACGGGCGGTGGAGCTGCTGACCCGGGCGCACCGTCTCGCGGACCCCGACGCCGCGCCCGACCTGTTCGCGACGGTGCTGGAGCGTCTGCTCGACGCCGTCGCCTGTTCGGCACGGTTCGACATGGCGCCCGCGCTGGCCGCCGACCTGGAAGCCCCGGGCGTCGCCCACGGCGTACCCGCCGAGCGCCGGGCCGGGCTCCACGCGCGACTGGCCGGCATCGCCACCCTGCGGGGCCGGCCCGCGGAAGCGCTCCGGCACCTCGACACCGCCCGCTCGCTGCTCGGGGGCCGGCCCGCCCCGGCCCGTGCCGCCCCCGTGGACCTCGCCGCGGCGCACGTGGAGCTGAGCGGGTGCGCGCCCGACCGGCTCGCCACCGCCGCCGCGTTCGCCCGGCGGGCGGCGGAAACGGCCGAGCGGGGCGGGCGGCCGGCCGTGGCCTGCGAAGCCCTGCTGCTGCTCGGGCGGTTGGCGTGGGACCGCGACGAGCCCGCCGCGGCGGCACGCTTCATGCGGGCCCGAGCGATCGCCCACGTGCACCGGCTCCCCGTACTGCGGGTGTCCGCCGAGGTGTACCTGGCGAGCATCACGGCCCGGCAGGGCGGCGGGACGGCCCGGGTCGAGCAGGCCGGGGCCCTGGCCCGGCGGATGGGCGCGTGGCCGGTGGCACAGGACGCCGGCTTCGTGCTCGCGCTGGACCGGATCCAGCGCTGCGAGTTCGAGGCGGCCCGGGACCGGATCCGCGAGGGCGCGGGCGAAGCCGCGCGGCTGGGGATGGGCCGGGCGCTGTCCATGTGGCGGCTGGCCGAGGCGGTGCGCTGCGCCCACCAGGGCCGGCGCGCCGAGATGCAGGAGGCGCTGGAGGCCCTGGCCCCGCTCATCGACGCGGCGCCCGGCCTGCGGTCGATGGCGTACGGTCCGGCGCGCGGGTTCTGCTCGCTGCTGGAGGAGCACCACGAGGCCGCCGAACAGGAGTTCGCTCAGGCGCTCGCCTACGACGCGGAGAACCCGGCGACCGCCGAATTCGGCAGACACGGCGTGATCCTGCTGCTGGGCGTACTGGCCGGGCGCATGGGCCGGCGCCACCACGCCGACGTCGCGGAGGCGAGCGTCAGCGCCACCCGCTGGAACCGGCAGTTCGTCGGCCTGGCGCACGCCGTGCTGCTCGGCCGCGAGGGTCGCCCCGGCGAGGCGACAGCCGCCGCGAGCGCCGCGCTGGAGGCGGCCGAGCCCTACCCGATGGCGCGCCACCTGTGCCTGCGGCTGGTCGCGCGGTCGGCGTACCAGGACGGCTGGGGCGCGCCGGTCGACTGGTTGCGCGAGGCGGAGGAGCACTTCCACGGCGCGGGCCTCCCGTCGGTCGCGGGCGCCTGCCGGGCCCTGCTCCGCGGGATGGGCGCGCCGGTACGGCAGCGGCGCGCCGGTACCGAGCAGGTGCCGCCGGACCTGCGCCGGTTCGGCATCACCGTCCGCGAGTTCGAGGTGGCCCGGCTGCTCGCCGAACGGATCGGCAACAAGGACATCGCCGGGCGGCTGCACATCTCGCCGCGCACGGTGGAGAAGCACGTGGCGAGCCTCCTGCAGAAGACCGGCCACCCGAACCGGGCGGCGTTCGCCACCGCCGCCCGCGGCCTGGCCACCGGTTAGGAGAGCGCGGCGGCCCCCGCCAGGGTCACCACCCGGTCGAAGCGGCCGTCGAGGTCCTCGTCCCCGTGGTGCACGACCAGGAGGGCGCGGCTCCCGGTCCGCTCCCGCAGCATCCGGAACACCAGCTCCCGGCCGTGTTCGTCGAGGTTCGCGAACGGCTCGTCGGCGAGGTACACGTCCGCGTCCTCGCAGAGCAGCGCGGCGACGCCGACCCGCTGGCGCTGGCCGGACGACAGCTCCGAGGGCAGCTGGTCGGCCAGGGCTTCCAGCCCCATCGACGTACGCAGGCGCTCGTCGGCGACCAGTTCGCGCACCGGCAGCGGGGGCAGGTTCACCGGAGTGGTCAGGCTCGCCACCCGGGGCGGCAGGGTGACCGTCCCGGTGTCGGGGGCGAGGGTCCCGGAGATGATGTGCAGGAGCGTGGTCTTCCCGCAGCCGTTGGGCCCGCGCAGCAGTACGTGCTCGCCGGCGCGCAGCTCGAAGTCGTCGATCCCCACATCGGCGCCGTCCGCGCCGCCGTCGCTGTCGACATCGCCGTACCTGACCCGGGCGCCGTGGACCCGTACCAGGGCTCCCTCGTCGTGGTAGGGCGCTTGCCGGGCGGTGCGCAGCGTCTCGATCCGCTTGAGGACGGCGGTGCTCCGGCGGGCCTGCGGAATCATGTTGACGAGGTCGAAGATCCCCGTGACGGCCCGCCAGAGCGAGTTCACGAAGGCCAGGAAGCTGCCGAAGGACATCCTGCCGGAGAACACGAAGAAGGCGCCGATGATCATCGCAGCGGTGTCCGACAGGTTCATGACCAGGTCGCTGAGGGTCCGCTGCCGCTGCGCCAGCCGGAAGTTGACGAAGGTGATGCCGAGGAACCCGCGCAGCGCGTCCTGGTTCGCCGCGCGGGTGCCGGGCACCAGCGACGGCAGACCGCGCAGTGCGTGGAAGGACTCGAGCGTCCGCGTCAGCCTGTTGATGTACCGGGCCTCCGCCTCGCGCTCGGGCTCGGTGTTGCCCTCGATCCGCCTGGCCAGCCGGTTGCTGACGAGCACCAGTGGCGGCACGATGACCAGCAGGATGAGGCTGGCCTGCCAGGACAGGTACAGCAGTACGCCGAGGAAGACGACCGACGCGACCGCCTGCCGCGCGATGCGGATGGAGACGTCGACGGCCGGCAGGACCCCCTCGGAGACGTCGTTGTGGATGCGGCTGACGTAGGAGGCGTTCCCGGCCTGCGACACCTTGCGGCCGTCCAGGCCGAGCGTGCGGCCCAGCAGCTCCGTCTCCAGCACCAGCATGAACGAGTTCTCGAACCGCTTGCGCCGGCAGGAGATCCCGTAACCCGCGAGGTTGAGGGTCAGCCCGAGCAGCAGGTAGCCGAGACCGAGGAAGAGGAACCGGCGGAAGTCCGCGGTCAGGATCGCCTGGTCGAACAGGGCCTTGAGCAGCAGCGGGTGCAGCAGGGCCTCCAGCCCGCCCGTGGCCGCCTCGGCCGCGAGGATCGCCACGAACGGGACCCGGTGGCCCCGTAGCGTGCGCCACAACTGCTTCACCGCGCCGCCTCGTCCAGCAGGAAGTCGGCCGCGCCGCCGTTGTTCACCCGGTGGAGCACCCGCAGCACACCCGCCGAGCCGGTCAGGTAGTCGCAGGAGCAGCGCAGCAGTCCTTCCCCGGGCAGGCCCAGCGGGGTCCGGCCGTCCAGGCGCGGCAGCGCGAAGCGCTCGGCGGGCTCGAACAGGAACACCTTCCGGACGAAGTCGAGCTGGCGCAGCGCGGTGTCGCGGTACGAGCGGTCGCCCGTGAACTCGGCCGCGTCCAGCAGCGCGTCGGCGACCCCGCTCATGCCGAAGCCGTACCCCGGCAGTACCGAGTACCTGACGTCCAGCCCGCGCAGGACGGTGCGCGCCGCGTCCAGGTCCCCGTAGCGCAGCAGCACCTGCACCACGCCCGCGGAGCCCACCTCGACGTACGGCTCCATGGTTCCCTCGTGCTGGAACATGACCGGGCCGCCGTCGTCGTCGATGGGCTTGGCCTGCGCCATCTCCCAGGCGAGCGCCTCCCGCCCGAGCCGCAGATGGCGTTCCTCGCCCGCGACCTGGTACATCCTCAGCAGGAACATCGCGACGCCGGCCTGCCCGAAGCCCAGGCCGGTCAGCGGGCCCTTGTCCGAGAACTCGTTCAGCCAGAAGGCGTGCCCTCCGTCGCGCTGTACGGAGTCGTGCAGCGCACGCGCGCACTTTCGGGCAGCGGTGAGATCGCGCGGGTCGTGGCCGCGGAGGAAGAAGCGCAGGTTCGCCATCCCCACCCCGGCTAGACCGTAGTAGAAGGTGTGGTCGCCCTTGTCCTCCGCGCGCCGGTTGGCCTGGGCCAGCAACTCCCTGGCCCGGCTCCGCAGGCCGAGGGAGTCGGCCGCCCAGGCGATGCCGGACAGGCCGTTCATGAGGCCGTCGGGGTACTGCGCCACGTCGATTCCGGCCAGCTCGCCGCTCAGCCAGTCGCGCCACTCGGGCCGGATCGGGATGCCGGAGGAGTCCAGCGCCCACAGGACGCCGCTCGCCCCGAAGCCCAGGCTCAGCGGGTTGGTGACGTGCGCGAACGGGTCCACCGGGAAGAGCGTGCTGCGGCCGGTGTCGGCCACGGCTTCGACGAACGCGGCCACCCCGGACTCGGCCTCCACCAGCCCGAGCTGCTCCTCGACGACCGGACGCGATGGTGTGGCCGCGACCTGGCCGAGCAGGTCCGCCTCGTCCTCCAGGATCTCGAGCACGTCGGCGAGGGTGATCCGGTTGCCGGCCAGGTCGGTGAGCAGGTCGTGGATCCGCATCGGCCAGCCCAGGCCCTCGATGAAGATCCGGTACGAGTCGAGGACGTCCTCGCGCAGGTACGACATCGCCGCGATCGGGAAGATGAAGTACGCCATGGTGGTGGCGAGGGCGTACAGGTCACCCTCCGGCCCGAACGCCTTGAAGCGGTTGCGGGAGAGGCTGAACCCCGGCGTGTACAGCTCGACCGGCTTGCCCAGCGAGGCCTCGGCGCTGTCGCTGTCTGTGCCGGTGCCGGTGCCGGTGCCGGTGTCGGCCAGCCGGCAGGCCTCCAGGTCGACGATCGTCACCTCGTGGGTGTCGGGATCGATGAGCAGGTTCGCGGCGGTGAAATCGGTGAGGATCACACCGCGCTCGTGGGCGGCCCCGATCGCACGGGCCAGCCCGCGGAACACGTTGAGGAAGATCCGCAGGAAATCCCGCGACTGCTCGATGTCGAACCCCGGTCGTGCGAGCGGGTTGCGTTCGAGGAGCACCGAGCGGATGTCGGAGCTGTCGATGAACTCCTCGGCGATGTAGTGGTGCTCCCAGTGGGTGAACTTCGCGATCGGAGCCGGGTACGAGCCGACGTCGGCCAGCCGGTTCAGGAACATCCACTCGCGGGCGAGGATGTCCACGGCGTCGTGGTCCTGGCGCGGGTTGATGTTGGTGTGCGGGCGGGCTTCCTTGAGCAGCACCGGCCGGTCGTCGTTCTCCGTGTCCTCGGCCGTGTACACCCCGCCGCTGTTGGAGAACTGGATCGCCCCGGTCACCCGGAACCGGCCGCCGACCAAGCCGTCCCCCTCGGGCTCCTCGACGGGCTTCCAGTCGTCGAACGGCCAGGCCACCCAGTCGGGTTGGGCGTAGCCGGGGCGACGGTCGTCGGGGACGGGACCGTCCGGTCCCAGGATCTGCGGCAGCCGCCGCCCGAGGACGTCGACGCGGTGGGTGTCGAGGAACTGGCCGTAGCGGAAGTAGAGCGCCTTGCTGTCCCGGTACCGCAGGTCCGACAGGACGTACGCACCCTCGACGCCCTCCAGGAGGGAGGCCAGATCCGCCAGGCACTCCCGGAACTCGTCGTCGTCGTGCGGGTAGACGGTCACGAGCTTGCCGCCGCTGCCCCTGGACATGGCCTTGGAGTTGAGCATCTCGAAGACGTTGAGATCGAGAGCGATCTTGAAGTCGATGCCGCGTTCCGTCAGGTGTCCGATCACCGATGCGGCGACCTCGCGCACGCGGCGGTGACTCGCCGACACGTGGATCTTCCAGCCCTGTGCCGGCAAGGCCGGGTTGTGCCGATGGCTCCACCAGATGCCGCTGCGGACGAAACGCGCCCGCACCTCCTCGTCGAGACCGGCGAGGAAATGGTCCGCCCTCGGTTCGTAGAACACGTCGAGCGGGTCGAAGAACAGGGTGTCGTTCCAGGCGAAGAGGAAGCGGTAGACCCATCGTTCGTTGCGCATGTCAGCCTCTGTGTTCGTCCGAGGGGCCGCCGCCGGCAGCGGCCGGTGAGAAAACGGCGGGATCCGTGCGGGGACCGCTGGCGGCCCCGCACGGATCGCCATCAGGTCACTCCGGGCGGTTCGGGGACTTGCAGCAGTCGCTGCTGCTGCTCGTCAGGCTGACGGTCGCGGCGCTGCTCTGCGTGGTGCGGGGCTGCAGGTTCTGAAGCTTGAGGACGCTCATCCGGATCACCTCCTCGGTGGTCGAGTGTGCGGTGCTCGCAACTGGAGCGGGGGTCCGTACCGGCCGATCGGCGAGCCCGAGTCAACGCGAGGCGCCGCACCCGCACATGGGGGATCGACCCCCGTAATCCCCGCGTTCCGCCCCCAGGGAAGGGGCGGCCCGGGCGGGCGCGAATGGTGGTGGCCGGCGTCGTCGGGCCACCTGGTGATCCGGGTACGACGAAGGCGCCCGCCCGGGGGAATCCCAGGTCAGGCGCCTCGTCGAGGGGTGGTGCGCGGACCGCTCCGTCCGCTGCGGATCAGCCGGTGAAGCCCGCCGTGATGGAGGTGAACTGCCAGTCGTTCTGGGCGATGCCGGAGCAGGACTCCTGCAGTCCGCCGCCCGCGCAGCCGCGGTCGCGGTTGACGGACCAGAAGGCCAGCCGGGCGATGTGGTGGGAGTTGGCCCAGTTGCGGATGCCGGTCCAGTTCTGGACGGTGGTGATCTCCTGCGTGTCGCTGACGCCGTTCATGCCGGAGATGCCGATGTGGGCATAGGCGGTGGAGTCGTCCCAGCCGAAGGTGGACTTGAGTTTGGTCTTGAGGCCCTCGGTCGCGCTGACCGTACTGGCGTACATGTCGGTGGAGGCGTTGCCGAAGTCGAACGGCATGATCGTGAAGACGTCGATGTCGGCGCCCAGCACCTTGGCCTGGTCGATCAGGCGGTTGCCCCACGAGGTCGGGCCCGAGGTGGCGGTGCCGAAGGTGAGGATGGTCTTGATGCCGGGGTTGTTCTGCTTGACGATCTTCAGGGCGCCGAGGATCCGGTCCTGGACCACGGCGTTCTCGAACTCGTCCGTGTTCTCGATGTCGACGTCGATGGCCTTGAGCCCGTAGGCGTTGATGACCTGCTGGTACGCGCCGGCCAGGGCTGCGGCACTGGCGCAGTTGGGGCCGAGCTTGTTGCCCGACCAGCCGCCGATGGACGGGACGACGTCGCCGCCCGCCGCCCGGACCGCGTTGATGGTGCTCTGGTCCGCGCCGCCGGTCAGCGGGCGCTGGCCGTCCCAGGCCGCGTTGCATCCGCCGGAGGAGAGGATGAAGGCCATGGTGAACCACTTCGCCCCGGTGGCGTTCATGACCGTGGTCGCGCTCGGCGGGTTGCCCCAGCCGAGGTAGAGGTAGGGCGCGGCCTGCTTGAAGCCGGCCGGCGTGGTCCCGCTGCCGGTGGTGACGCTGACGGCATTGGAGGCGGCCGAGGTGTTGCCCGCCAGGTCACGGGCGCGCACGGAGAAGGTGTACGCGGTGCCCGGGTTGAGGCCGGCGACGGTCGCGCCGGTCGTGGTGGACGTGGCCACCTTGTCGGCGCCCTGGTAGACGTCGTAGCCGGCGACTCCGACGTTGTCGGTGGAGGCCGTCCAGGCGAGCGAGACGCTGGAGGAGGTCTTGCCGGTGGAGGTGAGGCTGCCCGGCGTGGTCGGAGCGACGGTGTCCGCGGCGCCGCCGGGGCCCTCCAGGGTGACGTCGTCGGCGTAGTACGTGCCCTGCCCGTACCAGCCGTTGAGGTAGACCTCGGCGCTGGTCTGGGAGGCGCCGGTGGTGAAGGAGACGGTGAGCTTCGTGTAGGCGGTGGCGGACGGGGTCCACGTGGACGCGCCGCCGGTGACGCCGAGGTACACGTAGCTGCCGCGGACCCAGGCCGACAGCGTGTAGGCGGTGTTGGGCTGGACGGCGACGGTCTGGGTGCACTTGGCGTTGTCGGAGGCGCTGGCAGCCCCGGCCAGCGCCTTGCCGCCGCCGTGCACGGGCGAACTCACGACGGTGCCCAGGCCCCCGCCGCAGGACCAGCCGGCCGGCGTACCGGCCTCGAAGCCGCCGTTGGTGAGGAGGTTGGCGCCGAACGCCGAGCCGGGAGCGCTCAGCACCGCGGCCGCGCTGAGCAGGGTGGCGCCGAGGCCGTAGGCCAGGCGGGTACGGGTACGGGTACGCAAGAAATGCCTCCGTGGGGGGAAGAGGGGGGAGCGGCGCGAAACCGTGGCCGCCGACCGCCGGGAGGGCGTGGGGAGAGCGTGGGGAGGCGGTCACGGCCGGTGCTGATCGCCTCGTGGCTGGGAACCTAATCCTCCGCATAGCCCGCCGTCAACAGGTCTGGACCAACTTGACCTGATCGCCTCCCCCCTGGAGGACGCCAGGGGGGAAGGCGCCCCAACTGCGGGGCCGGTCAGGGTGGTTGCCTAGCGGTGCGCCTCCCCGCTCCGGGCCGAGACGGTGACGTGGTCGACCCGCATCGGATGGCCCGGTTCGGTGGCCGGGCCCGCCGTCGCGCCGTCGGCCATCGGGAGTTTGCCTCCGACCGCCACGTTCAGGATGAGGAACAGCCCGTGGTCCACCGCCCGCTTCCAGGTCCCGGCGTCCATCCGGTCGGCCGCCACCCGGTGGTACGCGCGGCCGTCCAGGTACCAGCGCACCTCTTGCGCGCCGGGGGAGAGGTCGACCTCCACCGCGTACGAGTGGAACGCCGCACGGCACCCGGAGCACGGCTGCGGACCGGAGGTCAGGCCCACGGGTTCCCCGCACGGGCCCCCTTCGAGCACGCCGCAGTGCATGGAACCGAAGACGGTGTCCCGCCCGTTCACGGACTCCATGACGTCGAGCTCCCCGACGCCCGGCCAGCCCGTGTACCCGTCGCGCAGCGGCGCCCCCAGGGTCCAGAACGCGGGCCAGTAGCCCGCCGCCCGCGCCCCGGTCACGTCCGGCAGGGCGATCGACGCCTCGATCCGCAGGATCCCGCCGGGCGGCGGCGCGAAGTCGGAGCGCCTGGTCTCGATGCGCCCCGAACTCCACTCGCCGTCCTTCAGGGTGGGCACGATCTCCAGCGCGCCCTTCCCGTCGAGGCGGACGTTGTCGGTCCGGTCGGTCATGGTCTCGATCTCACCGGTGCCCCACTGCGCGGCGGGGCAGCCCGGATAGCAGGTGCCGGTGTCGTGGATCCAGTTCACAGGGGACGGCCCGCTGCCCGCCGGGCCGTCGAAGTCGTCCCGCAGCAACCGGACCCACCCGTCCGCCCCGGGAGCCCCGGATCCGGCCGCGGCGGGCAGCGCGCCGGACTCCGCGAGCAGCCGCTCCAGCCGCGAGGTCAGCACGACGGCCGCCACGTTGGTCAGGTGGGCGTCGTCCCGGTACAGCAGGATCCGGTCCAGCACGGCCGGGCAGGTCGGGCCGCTGCCCGGGCACAGGACCGGGTTCACGCTGATGCTCCGTACGCCGGGCAGCGCGCCGGACGCGATCCGCCGCGCCAGCGGATCGGGCTGCTGGGCGTCCTTGCGGCTGAAGGCACAGGCGTCGGGTGACTCGGGTGCGCCGGAGACGCACGCCGGGATGTCCGTGCCGGGTACCGGGGTGTCCTCGACGTAGACGATCGGCGCCCCGAGCTCCCGCAGTGGCGCCAGCGTCTTCTCCCAGCCCGCCTCCAGCAGTCCGGGGTCGTCGGTGTAGCGGTTGAGCGAGGAGATCACGACGAGGCGGGGCCTGGGCTGCCGGCGCAGCCGGTCCAGGGTGTCCGCCCGCCAGGTGTCGCACTCCCGGTAGGCGCGGCCGAGCTGGGGGCTGTCCACCGCCAGCTGCGGCAGCGGGCAGCCCTGCTTGACCAACTCCTGCAGAGCCCAGCCCCGTTGGGAGGCCAGCGCCAGCATCGGGGAGAACCACTGCCCGGCGTGCGAATCGCCGAGCAGCACGATCCGGTCCGGGCTGTCCACCGCGCCGAACAGGCAGTCCGGGCTGTGTGTCACGGCCGGGGCTACCTCGCAGGGCCCGTCCGGCGGGAAGTCCTTCCGCGCCTGCACGGGACCCGGCACCACCGGGCCGTCCGCGAGCGGTGCGCCGGGGGTCCGGGCGAGCAGGGAGGGGCCGGAGGCGGCGCCCGGCGGCAGGCCGTTCAGCTCGACCGCAGTGGCCGGGCCCAGCAGTTGCAGCGTGGTGGTGCCCACCACCAGGGCGAGCACGACCGGCAGCACGATGGCCGTCACACCCACCGACAGGCCGCGCCGGGGGAGTTCGCGGACCGTACGGCTGCGCCGCAGCGGCTGCTCGACCCAGCGCATGGCGGCCAGGGCGGGCAGTACCGCCGCCGACGTCAGCGCGGTCTTCGCCGGCCAGCCGAGCGTCCCGAACCGGGCCTCGGCGAGGACGAGTACCGGCCAGTGCCACAGGTACAGGTTGTAGGAGAGCCGCCCGACCGCGCGAGGCGCACGCCCCGCGAGGAGCCGCCCGACCCCGTACGCGCCGATCGCACTCCGCTCGCCCCTGCCGGGTATCGCGGCGAGGATGACCGCCGCGGTCCCCAGGGTCGGTACGAGCGCCGCGAAGCCGGGGTACGGGGTCGAGGCGTCGTACGCCACGACGCACCAGCCGATCGCCGCGGCCCCGGCCCAGCCGCACAGCAGGCGCAGCGGCCCGGGCCCGCGCATCAGGTGCCAGGGCAACAGGGCCAGCAGCGCACCGCCACCGAACTGCCAGACGCGCGAAGGGGTTGCGAGGTACGCGAGCGATGCGGAGCGGTCGGTCCAGTCCAGGGACAGTACGAATGAGAAGAGGGCCAGCAGGACGGTGACGAGCGCCACGGCGGAGCGTACGGCCCGGCCCCGGCGGACCGCCCGGGCCGCGCACAGCACGATCACCGCCAGCAACGGGGCCCAGAGGAGATAGAACTGCTCCTCGACGGCCAGGGACCAGAAGTGCAGCAGCGGGCTCTGGTCGTGCCCGGCGGCGAGGTAGTCGGTCTGCTGCGAGACGAAGCGCCAGTTGGCGACGGACAGTGCCGCCGCGACGACGTCGTGCTCCAGGTCGGCGCGGCGCAGCGGTACGGTCAGCCAGGCCCCGGCCAGCGCCACCGCGGCGAGCACCACGGCGGCGGAGGGCAGCAGCCGCCGGGCCCTTCGCGAGAAGAAGTCCCCGAGCCGGATCCGCCCGGTGGTGATCGCCTCCCGGACCAGCAGGCCGGTGATCAGGTAGCCGGAGATGACGAAGAAGACGTCCACGCCGACGAAGCCGCCCGCCGCCCCCGGAATCCCGGCGTGGAACGCGAGGACCGCGAGGACGGCCACCGCCCGCAGACCCTCGATGTCGGGCCGGAAGGCGGAGCGGTGCGGGCTGGGCCCGGATTCGCCGCCGGAGCGGGACCCGCAGGCCGGTTCGCAGGGGTGGCGCAGGCCGGGTGCCACGAGGAACGACACGATGTGGACGCCTTTCAACTCAGCCAGGGAAGCATCGGGTTGACCCACCCGGACGCCAGCAGGCCGGTGAGCAGGAGGACCGCCGAAGCGGCGATGGTCTCGGGCCAGCGACGGGGCAGCATCCCGGTGCGGGAGCTCCGGCGGGGCCGTACGCGGGTGCGCAGCTCGGCCGTCAGGTCCCGGATCAGCGGAACGTTGATCTGGCACTGCACCAGGAGGTAGAGCAGCAGCCCCCAGTTGGGCTCCCAGCCGTTGCGGGCCACGGCCAGCGCGAGGCCCGCGGCGGCCGCGCCGTTGGAGAGGACGAGCCAGACCAGTGAGACGGCCACCACCCGGCGGGCCATCCCGCCCGCCGCCGCACCCCGCGCGCCGGTGGGCACCCAGGCGGCGCTGCGGCCCCGCAGCGTGTGCAGGAACGCGGTCGCGGCGGCCACGCTGGTCAGGACGTTCGCCCGGATCACCTCCACCCGCCAGCGGGTCCGGCTGACCCGGGGCAGCAGCACGTGCCAGAGCCACAGCGGGGCGAGGAGCGGCAGCACGTGCCAGGGCCGGATGTGATCCGGGTACCAGAACATCATCACCAGCGGGGGCAGCGGCGCCGCGAAGGTGTTCACCGCCGTGGCCAGGTACCCGACGATGCCCTCGTAGAAGCACAGCCGCATCCGCCAGGGCGCGCGCATCCGGCGCAGCACGGGGGCGGAGAGCAGATGGAGGTTGCCCATCGCCCAGCGGTACTGCTGGTTGACGAAGGAGGTGAGCTGGTCGGGCGAGGTGCCCTTGGCGACCAGTACCGGTACGTACAGGGTGCGAAATCCCCGCTCGTGGAGCGCGAGTCCGGTGTACAGGTCCTCGCTGTGGTCGAGCCGGGCGAAGCCGCCGGCCAGGTCGATCGCGGCGCGCCGGTAGACGGCGTTGCTGCCGCAGCAGATGGCGGCGTCGCTCGCGTCGCGCGACGGCTGGATCCAGCGGAAGAACCACTCCTGGGCGGAGCCGGCCGCCCGCTGGATCCAGCCCATCGTCTCGTCGGTGTCGAAGCACTGCGGGCTCTGCACGATGCCGACGGCGGGATCGGCCAGGTAGGGGACGAGATGGCGCAGGAAGTCCGGCCGGGGCGCGAAGTCCGCGTCGAGGATGGCGATGAACTCGGCGCTGCTCAGGGTGAGCGCGTGGTTGAGGTTGCCTGCCTTCTTCAGGTGCCCCCGGTCGGGGCGCACGACGTACTCGTGGCCGTACGAGGCCGCCAGCGCGGCGACCTCGGGCCGGTCGGCGTCGTCCAGGACCCAGACGGTGAGCGCGCCGGGCCAGTCGACGGCCGCGACCGCGCGGTAGGCGTTGGCCAGCACGGGCAGCGGTTCCCCGCAGGTCGGCAGGTACAGGTCCACGCCGGGCAGTTGGGCGGGCCGCCAGGCGTGCACGAGCACCTCGTGCGACTGCCGGGTCAGCCGGCGCTGGCGCAGGCTGTTGACCGAGGAGAGCGCGAGGGCCACGACATTGAGCCCGAGGACCGCGAGGAAGGCCCACAGGGCCGGGGTGCGCAGCGCGAAGGTGAACATGGTCGCCGCCGTGAACACGAAGGCGAGCGAGGTGCTGACCAGGACCCAGCGGCGTTGCGGCCCGAAGTACCAGTAGAGCTCTTCGTCGGAAGGAGGTTGCGGAAGATGATGAACGGTCATAAAGCCCCCCACGGCTGTGTATGCGCCCGCTTCAGATGACCCACCCTAATGCCAAAGGTGTAGACCATTGCCCCGAGAGCGGTGCAACGGACGGAATGACACACGGGGTTGGCGTGATTGAAATGGTCCAGACCTCTGTAGTGGCTTCATTTGACCGACCGCGCCCCACCGGTCCGGGAAGGTGCAAGCCACAGGGGGGTGAACAGTCCGGGAAGACCGCGTCGCGGTGGGGCGGAAGGCCGCCCCAATACCGCTCCTTCCGGCCACGCGCAAGACATCAACCAGAAGTTGCTGGATGACGCACTAGACTGGCGGGTTGTTTGGCGCTGGACCGGAACAACCTGGGCAGACCCGGGCTCCGCCCGCCGACCCGGAAGGTTCCGGGAACGAGACGCGAGGGCCGATGGCAGCCACACCTGAGCGCGGGGATCCCGGGCTGCTCGAAGACGAGGACGTGCCCGGGGATGCCGGGGATTCCGGGGAATTCGGGAAGTCCGCCCGGTTCGCCGCCGGACCCGCCGCCCCCGCGCGCACCCTCGTCGACGTCTTCGAGGCCTCCGTACGGGCGTACCCCGACGAGCCCGCCCTCGACGACGGCACCGTCCAGCTGACCTACCGGGCGCTGGCCGCCGAGGTCGAGCGCCGGCGACGGGCCCTGGAAGCCGCCGGAGTGGGGCTCGGCGACCGGGTCGGCGTCCGCGTGCCGTCCGGGACCAACGAGCTGTACGCGGGCATCCTCGCCGTCCTCGCCGCGGGCGCCGCCTACGTGCCCGTCGATGCCGAGGACCCCGACGAACGGGCGGAGCTGGTCTTCGGCGAGGCCGGGGTGCGGGCGGTGCTGGGCGCCGGAGCGCGCATCGACGCCACCGGCCTCGCGGACGCCGCCGGCTCCGCCGCGCGGCCCGGCCCCGAACACGACGCCTGGATCATCTTCACCTCCGGCTCCACCGGCAAGCCCAAGGGCGTCGCCGTCAGCCACCGCAGCGCCGCCGCCTTCGTGGACGCCGAGGCCGCCCTGTTCCTCGCCGACGAGCCGATCGGACCCGGCGACCGGGTCATGGCCGGACTGTCCGTCGCCTTCGACGCCTCCTGCGAGGAGATGTGGCTGGCCTGGCGCTACGGCGCCTGTCTCGTGCCCGTCCCCCGCTCCCAGGTGCGCGGCGGCGCCGACCTCGGCCCCTGGCTGGTGGAACAGGAGATCACCGTCGTCTCCACGGTGCCGACCCTGGCCGCACTCTGGGAGCCCGAGGCGCTGGGCGAGGTCCGGCTGCTGATCTTCGGCGGCGAGGCCTGCCCGCCCGAACTCACGCAGCGCCTGGTCACCGAGGGCCGCGAGGTCTGGAACACCTACGGCCCCACCGAGGCCACCGTCGTCGCCTGTGCTTCGCTCCTGACCGGTGAGGAACCGATCCGCATCGGCCTGCCGCTGAACGGCTGGGAACTGGCCGTGGTCGACGAGTCCGGCGAGCCGGTGCCCATGGGCGGCAGCGGCCAACTCGTGATCGGGGGAGTCGGTCTCGCCCGCTACCTCGACCCCGCGAAGGACGCCGAGAAGTACGCCCCGCTGGAATCCCTCGGCTGGGAGCGCGCCTACCGCAGCGGCGACCTCGTGCGCGCCGAACCGGAAGGACTGGTCTTCCTCGGCCGCGGCGACGAGCAGATCAAGCTCGGCGGCCGCCGCATCGAGCTGGGCGAGGTCGACGCCGCGCTGCAGGCCCTGCCCGGCGTCGCGGGCGCGGCCGCCGCCGTACGCACCGCCCGCAGCGGCAACCAGCTGCTCGTCGGCTACCTCGTCACCCAGGAGGGCTGGGACCGCGCGGCCGCCGTGGAGCGGCTGCGCGCAGAGCTGCCCGCGGCCCTCGTCCCGCTGCTCGCGACCGTCGACGAGCTGCCGACCCGCACCTCCGGCAAGGTCGACCGGGACGCGCTGCCCTGGCCGCTGCCCGAAGCGGAGAACACCGGTCACGCCGAGCAGCTGTACGGCACCGAGGCCTGGCTCGCCGAGCAGTGGAGCGAGACCCTCGGGGTGGCCGTCACCGGCGCCGCCGACGACTTCTTCGCGATCGGCGGCAACAGCCTCGCCGCCGCCCGGCTCACCACCCGGCTGCGCACCCGCTACCCGAGCGCGGCCGTCCTCGACATCTACCAGCAGCCCACCCTGCGCAAGCTGGCCCGCCGGCTGGAGAAGTCCGCCCAGAACGACGGCGCGACGCGCACCATCGCGCCGGTCCCGCTGCGGACCAAGGTGATCCAGTCGCTCCTGCTGCTCCCGCTGTTCACCCTGGTCGGCCTGCGCTGGACGGTGGCCCTGCTGGCCCTGGGCAACGTACTGCACCGGTTCGGGGCGTACCCGTGGGCGCCGACCGCCTCGTGGTGGCTCGTCGCCGCCGGCGCGCTGCTGCTCTACAGCCCGCCGGGCCGCCTCGCCCTCGCGGCCGGCGGCGCGCGCCTGCTGCTGCGCGGGGTCAAGGCCGGACGCCACCCGCGCGGCGGAAGCGTGCACCTGAGGCTGTGGACGGCCGAGCGGCTGGCCGAGTACGTCGGCGCGACCTCGCTCACCGGCTCCTGGCTGGAGCGCTACGCCCGGGCCCTCGGCGCCAAGGTCGGCCCCGAGGTGGACCTGCACTCGCTGCCCCCCGTCACCGGCATGCTCAAGCTCGGCCGCGGCTGCGCCGTGGAGTCCGAGGTCGACCTCTCCGGGCACTGGCTCGACGGCGACCGCCTCGAGATCGGCCCGGTCAAGGTCGGGGCGGGCGCGGTGGTCGGCACCCGCAGCATGCTCTTCCCCGGCGCCCGCGTCGGCAAGCGCGCCGAGGTCGCCCCCGGCTCCGCCGTGGTCGGACAGGTCCCGACCGGCCAGCGCTGGGCCGGAGCGCCCGCCGTCAAGCTCGGCAAGGCCAAGCACAACTGGCCGGGAGAGCGCCCGCCGCGCGCCGTCCACTGGCGCGCCATGTACGGGGCGACCGGCTTCTGCCTCACGGCCCTGCCCGTGCTCGCGACCCTGCCCGCCCTGCTCGTGGTGAGCCGCTTCGTGCCCGCCGACGCCGGGTTCGCCCAGGCGCTGCGGGGAGCGCTGCTCGCGGTGGTGCCCGGCGCGCTCGCCTTCGGGTTCGCGTACGCGCTGCTCCTGCTGGTCTCGGTACGTCTGCTCAGCCTGGGGCTGCGTACGGGGGTCCACCCCACGCACAGCCGGGTCGGCTGGCAGGCCTGGACGGTCACCCAGCTGATGGACCTCTCCCGGGAAACGCTCTTCCCCCTCTACGCCGGGCTGATCACTCCGGTGTGGCTGCGGCTGCTCGGCATGAAGATCGGCCGGGGCGCGGAGGTCTCCACCGTCCTCGCGCTGCCGAGCCTCACCACCGTGGGCGAAGGCGCGTTCCTCGCCGACGACACCCTGACGGCCCCGTGCGAACTGGGCGGCGGCTGGGTGCGGATCGGACACTCCGAGATCGGCCGCCGTGCCTTCCTCGGCAACTCCGGGATGACCGCGCCGGGCCGCGCCGTACCCGATGACGGGCTGGTCGGCGTACTGTCCGCCACCCCGAAGAAGGCCAAGAAGGGCAGCTCCTACCTCGGCCTGCCGCCGGTCCGGCTGCCGCGGTCCGCCGCGACCGCCGACCGGAGCCGGACCTACGATCCGCCGGCGCGACTGCTGTGGGCGCGCGGCCTGGTGGAGCTGTGCCGGTTCGTTCCGGTCTGCTGCTCGGCCGCGCTGGCCGTACTGACCGTGGCGGCGCTCTGTGCGCTGATCACGGCGAGCGGTCTGGGGACCGGGGGAACCGCGCTGCTGTCCGGAGCGGTCCTCATCGCCGCCGGCACGGCCGCGTGCGCGGTCAGCGTGGCCGCGAAGTGGCTCCTGGTGGGCCGCCACCGGGCGGGGGAGCACCCGCTGTGGAGCTCCTTCGTATGGCGCAACGAGCTGGCGGACACCTTCGTCGAGGTGCTGGCCGTGCCGTGGCTGGCCGGATCGGTGCCCGGCACGCCGCTGCTGGCCCTGTGGCTGCGCGGGCTCGGCGCCCGGATCGGCCGGGGCGTGTGGTGCGAGAGCTACTGGCTGCCCGAGACGGACCTGGTCTCACTGGGCGACGCGGTCAGCGTGAACCGCGGCTGTGTATTGCAGACACACCTCTTCCACGACCGGATCTTGAGGACGGATACTGTGGTCCTCCGTGAGGGCGCCACCCTGGGCCCGGGCGGCATCGTCCTGCCCGGGAGCACGATCGGGGCCCGCAGCACACTGGGTCCCGCCTCGCTCGTGATGGCCGGGGAATCCGTCCCCGCCGACACCCGGTGGCTGGGCAATCCGATCGAGGCGTGGCGGCCCTGACAGGGCCAGAACGGAAACGGAAGCGGCAGTGAACGGCCAGCAGACAGCGGTATCGGACCCGTACTTTCCGGCCAACGGCGATTCCCGTTACCGTGTGCACCGTTACGAACTCGCTCTGGAATACCGGCCCGGCCCCAACCGGCTGGCCGGGACGGCCCGGCTCAGTGCGATCGCCGGGCGGGCACCGCTCGCCGAGTTCCACCTCAACCTGGCCGAGTTCAAAACGGGCCGGGTCCTGTTGAACGGCCGGGCGCCGCACCACAGCCACCGGGGCGGCAAGCTGCGCATCCGGCCGGCCAAGCCACTGCCCGCCGGCGCCGCCTTCACCGTGGAGGTGCACTGGGCGGGCAACCCCAAACCGGTGCGCAGCCCCTGGGGCGGCCTCGGCTGGGAGGAGCTGACCGACGGCGCGCTGGTGGCCAGCCAGCCCGTCGGCGCGCCGTCCTGGTACCCGTGCAACGACCGGCCCGCCGACAAGGCCTCGTACCACATCTCGGTCAACACCCCTTCCGCCTATACGGTGGTGGCCGGCGGCCGGCTGCTCACCAGGACGACGAAGGCCAGCACGACCACCTGGGTGTACGAGCAGTCCGCGCCGACCTCCAGCTACCTGGTCGGGCTGTCCATCGGCATGTACCAGACGGTGCTGCTCGGAGATCCCGGGCTCGGCGGCGTCCCGCAGAGCGCCCACGTGCCGGTCCACCTGCTGCCGAGGTTCTCCCGCGACTTCGCCCGGCAGCCCGCCATGATGCGGCTGTTCGAGGAACTGTTCGGGCCCTACCCCTTCGGCGAGTACGCCGTGGTCGTCGCCGACGAGGAACTCGACGTCCCGGTGGAAGCCCAGGGCCTCTCGCTGTTCGGCGCCAACCACGTGGACGGGGTGCGCGGTTCGGAGCGGCTCATCGCCCACGAGCTGGCGCACCAGTGGTTCGGCAACAGCGTGACCATCGCCGACTGGCGGCACATCTGGCTGAACGAGGGCTTCGCGAAGTACGCGGAATGGCTCTGGTCGGAGCGCTCCGGCGGCCGCACCGCGCACGAGCTGGCGGCCGCCGCCCACCGGCTGCTGGCCTCCCGGCCGCAGGATCTCCGGCTGGTCGACCCGGGCCGCAAGCTGATGTTCGACGACCGCCTGTACGAGCGCGGGGGGCTCGCCGTGCACGCGATCCGCCGCGCCCTGGGCGACGCGGCGTTCTTCCGGATGCTGCGGGACTGGGCCGTCGTGTACCGCCACGGCGTGGTGAGCACCGCCGCCTTCACCGCCCACGCGGCCGGCTACGCGGCCGAGCCGCTGGACGACCTGTACTCGGCCTGGCTGTACGAGCCGTCCCTGCCGCCGTTGCCGTGACGTCCGGGCCGGCCGGTTCGGGCCGGCCCGGACGTCGTGATCAGACGAGGTCGAACCGGTCGAGGTTCATCACCTTGTCCCACGCGGCGACGAAGTCCTTCACGAACTTCTCCTTCGCGTCGTCGCTCGCGTAGACCTCCGCGAGCGCGCGCAGCTCCGAGTTCGACCCGAAGACGAGGTCGGCCCGGGTGCCGGTCCACTTGACCCGGCCCGTGGCGCGGTCGCGGGCCTCGAAGGTGTTCGCGTCCCCGGAGGCCGCCGTCCACGTCGTGCCCAGGTCGAGCAGGTTGACGAAGAAGTCGTTGGTCAGCGACCCGGGGGTCGTCGTCAGGACACCGAGCGGGGACTGCTGGTGGTTCGCGCCCAGGACGCGGAGGCCACCGACGAGGACCGTCAGCTCGGGGGCGCTCAGGTTCAGCAGGTTCGCCTTGTCGATCAGCAGGTACTCGGCCGGCAGGCGGTTGCCCTTGCCGAGGTAGTTGCGGAAACCGTCGGCGGCCGGCTCGAGCGCGGCGAAGGACTCCACGTCGGTCTGCTCCTGCGAGGCGTCCGCGCGGCCCGGCGTGAAGGGGACCTCGACGTCGAAACCGGCGTCCTTGGCGGCCTGCTCGACGGCGGCGGCGCCCGCGAGCACGATCAGGTCGGCGAGCGAGACCCGCTTGCCGCCGCTCTGGGCGGAGTTGAAGGACTCCTGGATCCCCGTCAGGGTGCGCAGGACCGTCGCCAGCCGGTCGGGGTCGTTGACCTCCCACCCGCTCTGCGGCTGGAGGCGGATGCGCGCGCCGTTGGCGCCGCCGCGCTTGTCGCTGCCGCGGAAGGACGAGGCCGAGGCCCACGCGGTGGAGACGAGCTGGGACACCGACAGGTCCGAGGCGAGGATCCGCTCCTTGAGGGAGGCGATGTCGTCGGCTCCGACGAGCTCGTGCGTCACCGCCGGCAGGGGGTCCTGCCACAGCAGCTCCTCGGCCGGCACCTCCGGACCGAGGTAGCGCACGACCGGACCCATGTCGCGGTGGGTCAGTTTGAACCAGGCCCGGGCGAAGGCGTCGGCGAACTCGGCGGGGTTCTCCAGGAAGCGCCGGGATATCCGCTCGTACGCCGGGTCGAACCGGAGCGAGAGGTCGGTCGTCAGCATCGTCGGGGCGTGGCTCTTGGACGGGTCGTGCGCGTCGGGCACGGTGCCCGCCCCGGCGCCCTCCTTCGGCCGCCACTGGTGGGCACCGGCGGGGCTCTCGAACAGCTCCCACTCGTAGCCGAACAGGATCTCGAAGAAGCTGTTGTCCCAGGTGATCGGGGTGTTCGTCCAGATGCCCTCGAGACCGCTGGTGATCGCGTCGCCACCCTTGCCGGTACCGAAGGAGCTGCTCCAGCCGAAGCCCTGCGCCTCGATCGGGGCGGCCTCGGGGTCGGGGCCGACGCTGTCGGCCGGGCCCGCGCCGTGGGTCTTGCCGAAGGTGTGGCCGCCCGCGATCAGGGCGACCGTCTCCTCGTCGTTCATGGCCATCCGGCGGAACGTCTCGCGGATGTCGCGCGCCGCGGCGAGCGGGTCCGGATTGCCGTTCGGGCCCTCCGGGTTGACGTAGATGAGGCCCATCTGGACCGCGCCGAGGGGGCTCTCCAGCTCCCGGTCGCCGGTGTAGCGCTCGTCGCCGAGCCAGGTGGTCTCGGGACCCCAGTACACGTCCTCGTCGGGCTCCCAGACGTCGGCGCGACCGCCGCCGAAGCCGAAGGTCTCGAAGCCCATCGACTCCAGGGCGACGTTACCGGCGAGGATCATGAGGTCGGCCCACGAGAGGCTCTTGCCGTACTTCTTCTTCACCGGCCACAGCAGGCGGCGGGCCTTGTCGAGATTGCCGTTGTCCGGCCAGCTGTTGAGGGGGGCGAAGCGCTGCTGGCCGGCGCCGGCGCCGCCGCGGCCGTCGCTGATCCGGTAGGTGCCCGCGCTGTGCCAGGCCATCCGGATCATGAAGGGGCCGTAGTGGCCGAAGTCGGCGGGCCACCAGTCCTGCGAGGTGGTCAGCACCTCCGCGATGTCCTGCTTCACCGCCGGGAGGTCGAGGGTCTTGAACGCTTCGGCGTAGTCGAACTCCTCACCGAGGGGGTTGGCCACGGCGGGGTTCTTGGCGAGGATCTTCAGATTGAGCCGCTCCGGCCACCACTGGCGGTTTCCGCCGCCCTGGGTCGGGTGGGGGGCACGATCGTGTGCGACGGGGCAGCCTCCACCCTCCGTCTTGGCGTCTACGACGATTGCGTCATGGTTCTCAGACATGGCATCTTCCTGTCCCTTGGCCCATCAACGGACCCGATCCTACGATGGACCAAATCCAAGTCAAGAAGTCCACCAAGCCCATATCCCATCGGATTTCGGACGCACTCGACGAACTTCGGGCATCCCGACGAACCGGAAACAGGTGAGCCGACATGAGTGATCTGCTGGAGCGGCTGCGCGGGCGCGGCTGGCGGATGACGTCCCAGCGACGAGTCGTCGCGGAAGTCCTCGACGGCGACCACGTGCACCTCACCGCCGATGAGGTGCATGCCCGCGCGGTGCGGCTGCTGCCCGAGATCTCCCGCGCGACCGTCTACAACGCCTTGGGCGAGCTGGTCGCCCTCGGCGAGGTCGTGGAGGTCTCCACGGACGGCCGCGCGAAGCGCTACGACCCCAACGCCCACCACCCGCACGAGCACCTCGTCTGCTCCGGCTGCGGCCTGATCCGCGACGTCCACCCGACCGGCGACCCGCTGGAGCGACTCCCGGCGCAGGAGCGGTTCGGCTTCACGGTGAGCGACGCCCGGGTCACCTACCGGGGCCTGTGCCCGGCCTGCGCGCAGACGACGCCTGGGCCAGGTCGCCGAGCTTGACGGCGAGCTGGTCCGCGGAACCGGTGTGGCCGAGCTCGACGAGGATGTCCCGGGCCTCCTGCCAGGCGTCCCCGGCGGCGGCGGGATCGCCCGCGGCGTGGGCGGTGTCGCCGAGGTGGGTCAGCAGCGATGCCTCGTTGAACCGGTCGCCGAACTCGCGGTAGATGTCGCGGGCCCGTTCGAAGCACGCGATGGCCTGCTGGTGCCGGCCGACGTTGTGGTGCACGAAGCCCAAGGTGTCCAAGGTGGCGCTCTCACCGCTGCGGTCGCCGATCTCCCGCTGGCGGGCGAGGGCGCTCTCGCAGCAGCTGACCGCCGCGGCGTACCGGCCGAGCTGCGTGTTGCACCAGCCCATGTTGTTGAGCGCCCTGGCCTCGCCGACCAGGTTGTCCGCGGCCCGGTACTTCGTCAACGCCAACGCGGCCTGCTCCAGGGCCCGGAGGAAGTCGTGCTGTCGCTCGAACACCAGGGTCAGGGTGTTGTGGCAGTGCGCCTGGCCCAGCGGATCGTCGAGTTCCTCGAACAGCGCGACGGCCCGGCGCAGCAGGCGGTCGGCCTCGTCGTGGCGGCCCATCCTCGCGCCCGCACGGCCCAGTTCGCGGTGCGCCGCCGCGATGCCCGGCCGGTCCTCCAGCCGGTACGCGGCGGCGAGCGCGGCGTGCTGGGTGGCGACCCAGTCGTGCCAGTGCCCGCGCTGTTCGAGGTACGTCGACATGGCCCGGGCCAGGTGCCCCACATGGGTGTCGCGGGCCGAGTCGACCGCGCACAGCAGGGTCTGGTGCTCGGAGGCGAACCAGGCCAGCGCGCTGTCGCGGTCGGCGAAGGACACCAGCGGCACCCCGAGCGCGGGCGTGGGGACCTCGACCGGATCGCGATGGTCCAGCATCGCGCCGGCGACGTACGCGGTGTGGAGGTAGTAGTCGACGAGCCGTTGCTGGGCCCTGGCCTGGTCCACCGGTGTGACGTCGCCATGGGCGAGGTCGATGGCGTACGCCCGCAGCAGGTCGTGCATGCCGTACCGGTCCGGACCGGTCATGTGGACCAGGTGTGCGCGGGTGAGCATGGTCAGGGCCGTACGGGTGTCTTCCGGAGTGCGCCCGGCGAGGGCGGCCGAGGCGCTCAGCGAGATGTGGGGACCCAGCTGGAGGCCCAGCAGCCGGAACATCCGCGCCGCGGTCGCGGGCAGGTGCTGGTAGGACCAGGAGAAGACCGCGCTGATCGGGTTGCCGACCGAGTCCAGCATGTCCAGCCGCCTGCGGCGGTCGGCCAGTTCCGACACCAGGTACGGCAGGGGGGTCGTGCGCAGCGTCGCGGCGAGTTCCGCGGCCACGCGCAGCGCCAGCGGCAGCCCCACGCACTGGGCGGCCAGCGCCTCGCCGACCTCCGGTTCGCTGTCGACGCGATCGCCGATCAGCCTGCGCAGCAGGTCCAGGGAGTCGCTCATGGGGAGGAGGTCCAGGCCCAGGCGCCGGGCGCCGTGCCGGGCGACGAGTTCGCCCAGGGCGTCCCGGCTGGTCACCAGGACCGCGCAGGATCCGGTGCCGGGCAGCAGCGGCCGGACCTGGTCCACCGAGGAGGCGTTGTCCAGGACGATGAGGATGCGGCGTCCGCTGACCTCGGTCCGGTACCGGGTCACCCGGTCGGCCATCTCGAGCGGGATCTCGTGGGCGGGCAGGCCCAGCGCGGACAGCAGCCTGGACAGTGCGTCCCCGCCGGACAGCGGCTGCTGCGGGTCGTAGCCCCGCAGGTCGACATGGAGCTGGCCGTCCGGGAACCGAGCCCGGGCCAGGTGCGACCAGTGCAGCGCCAACGCCGTCTTGCCGACTCCGGCCGTTCCCGACACCACCGCGATGGGCACCGCGGTGCCGAGGGCGTCGGCCAGGAGGGCCTGGTCCAGGAAGGCGAGTTCGCGCTGCCTGCCGACGAAGTCGCTCACGTCCCCCGGCAGGGTCGCGGGCACCAGCCGCCGCACCGCCTTCGAGGTGCGCGGCCCGGTGTCCTCCACCAGGAGCTCGCTGTAGGCGGAGACCAGCTCCGTGCCCGGACTGATGCCGAGTTCGTCGGACAGCCGGCGCCGGACCTCGTGGTAGGTGCCGATGGCCGCCGCGCGCCTTCCCGCGGCCTCGTACCCGCGGATGAGCCGGGCCAGGGCCGCCTCGTCCAGGGGACGTGCGTGCGCGGCCTGTTCGAAGAGCGCGACCGCCTCCTCGGCCGCTCCGGCGGCCAGGAGGGTCTCGCCCTTGGCGGCCAGCGCCGCGAACCGCTCCTCGACCAGCGCGAGGGCCGAGGGGTGGGTCGCCAGGGCGGGGACGTCGGACAGGGGAGAGGACGCCCGCCACAGCCCCAGCGCGGCATCGAACAGCGCGAGGGCCCGCGCGTGGTCCCCCGCCTGCCGGGCCTCGGCGGCCTGGCTGACGCCCGAGCGGAACGAGAGGACGTCGATGTCGCAGCCCTCGGTGCGCAGCCCGTACCCGTCGCCGACCGACGGGAGCAGCGAACTCGGCGCACGGGGCGGCCGTTCGGGTTCGAGCAGCTGTCGCAGGTGCTTGACGTGGGTCTGGATGACGTTGACCGCGCTGCTGGGCGGATCGTTCTGCCACAGGGCCTCGATCAGCTCCGCCCTGGACACCACCCTGCCCGACGCCAGTCCGAGCAGGCCGAGCACCGCCCGTCGGCCCGCCGTCGGAATGTCGATCCGGGCATCGCCCTGTAAGACCCGCACCGGGCCCAGTAACTGGATCTGCACGTGTGCTCCCCCCGCACCTTTCACCGCCCTGGCCGTCGAGGTCCGTTGCGGCGCTCGAGGTGCCGTCCAGTTCCCGTCCAGTCGCCGTCCAGTGGCGCTTCCTAGGCTAATCGAAGTCGAATCGAAGGGGAAACGAGACGTGGTCGAGGCCGATGCATGCTTGGGGCTGGGGAACGCACGCATTTCGTTGGTGAACGCCTCGTGATGCTGCGCCTGCATGCCAATGAACACCCGCAGGGTCCGTCCGCCGGTGTCGCCGATGCTCTGCACGCGTTGGTGCCGGAACTGCACCGTTATCCGGTTCCTTCCAGCGCCTTGGAGACCGCGATCGCGGAGCTGTACGACGTACCGCTGAACCGGGTCCTGGTGGGTGCGGGCAGTGCCGAGATCATCAGCCTGGCCTGGCGGGCGTTCACGACGCCGGCCCGGGCCGCCTTCTTCCACGAGCCCGAGTTCGAGCTCTACTCGATCCTGGGCGACCAGTGCGGTACCCCGGCCCTCACCCGACCGTGGGCGCCGACCGAGGACTTGGCGAAGCACCTGGCGGGCACGTCCGTCGGGCTCGTGGCCCTGTCCAACCCGCACAATCCCACGGGTGCCACACGGCCCAGGCAGACGATCGCCGACCTGGCGGGCGGCCTGCCCGACACGACCGTCGTGCTCAACGACGAGGCCTACCACGACTACGCGGACGTCGACGAGGACGAGCCCTCCCTCGGCGCCCTGTCCGAGCTGCCCAACGTACTGACCACCAGGACGTTCTCGAAGATCCACGGGCTGGCCGGCCTGCGGATCGGCTACGCCGTCGGCAACGCCGGCCTGATCGGCGCGCTCCGATCGCTCCAGACGCCGTTCAGCGTGAGCACCGCCGCCTGCACCGCCGCCCTCGCCTCACTGGCCGACCCGGCCTTAGCGCAGGAGCGCCGCGCCCTGAACCGGCGCAACCGGGAAGCGCTGGCCGACGCGTTGGCCCGGCGCGGCTTCGACGTGACACCGAGCCAGGCCAACTTCCTCTTCGTCCGGCCTCCGTACGGCCGGCCCTCGTGGGCCACCGATCTCCTCGACCGCGGTGTCCGTGTCCAACCGGTCGGCGCCGACCTGCGCGTGACCGTGGGCACCGCCACCGAGGTCGCCACTCTCATCGCGGCAGTCGACGACGTTCTCGCTGCCGCCCAGACCGCACATGTGGGGGAACAATGACCAGTCCCGTCATCGATGACGTCTACAACAACACGCTCACGGCCTACGCCATCTCGGCCGCCTGGGAACTGGGCCTGCTGGACCGGCTGGACTCCTCGGAGCAGCCGGTGAACCTGGCCGACTTCGCCCGGGAGCACGACCTTGACGCACCCTCGGTGGAGGCGATCGCCCGAGGACTGGCGATCGCCGAGATCGTCGTGCTCGGCCCCGGGCGTACGTCGGCCGCACCCGGCCCGCTCTTCGCCGACACCTGGGCCAAGAAGGGCTTCTTCTACTGGCTCACCAAGGGATGCGGCGAGATGTTCCGGAACATGCCGGAACTCGTCAAGAACGAAAACCGCACCGGGGACTTCGTGGTGCGCGACTACAAGGCGATCGGCCTGGCCGCGCGGGACGCCGGCTTCTCCTACGTGGACCCGACGTTCTACAAGATCATCGCGGACCGCGGGCTCACCCGCGGCGCCGACCTCGGCTGCGGAAGCGGCGAACGGCTGATCAAGCTCGCCGCGCGCGACCCGGAGTTCCGCGGGATCGGTGTGGACTACGCGAAGGGCGCGGTGGCGCTGGCCACGGAGTCGGTCGCGAACGCCGGTCTCGGCGACCGCATATCGGTGTTCCACGGCGACGCGACGCGGATGGAGTACCAGCCGGAGTTCAGCCAGGTCGACTTCGTGTGCTCCTTCATGATGGGCCACGACCTGTGGCCCCGCGAGGAGTGCCTGGCGAGCCTGAAGATGATCGGCGAGGCGTTCCCGGCGGCGACCGACCTGATCATCTGCGACACCTACCGTTCCGACCTCGCGGCCACCGAGCCGCACCCGATCTTCACGCTCGGGTTCGAGACGGCGCACGCCGTCATGGGCCAGGCGATTCCTTCGCTGGACGAGTGGAACGACGTCCTGGCCGAGGCGGGCTGGCAGCGCGCGGACGTCATCGACTTCGACCTCCCGCCGTACACCGCCCTGATGCACCTCACCCGTGAGCTGCCGGGCGCATGAGCGAACGGACCGCCCCGGGCAGGCACATCCTCGTCCTCAACCGTTTCGACGAGGAAGCGGGCTGCCGCTACACCGACTACGTCGATCACACCGTCGACCGGGTCGCCTACATCACCGCTGCGGGGGGCCGCACGGGCGTCGACGCCGACCGGGCCGAAACCGTGGCCGTCGTCGACGACCTCGCGGACTGGGCGGCGGTGTCGGAGCTGGCCCTCGGCATCGTCCGCCGGTTCGGCCCCCTGGACCACATCGTGGCGCTGTTCGAGCGTGAACTGGAGGTCGCGGCCGCCCTGCGCGAGCTGTTGGGGGTGGCGGGGCCCGGCCCCGCCGAGGTCGAGCGGGTACGCGACAAGGTGACGATGAAACAGCTCGTCGCCTCCGCGGGCCTGCGGGTACCGCGGTTCGTCGACGCCGACTCGCCCGAGCAGGTCCGCCGGTTCGCCGAGCGGACCGGCTTCCCCGTCGTACTCAAGCCCCGCGACGGGTCGGGAAGTCAGGGCATCTTCCTGATCAACTCCCTCTCCTCGCTGGAGGAGACGCTGGCCTCGCCGCTGGAGAACTACGTCTGCGAGGAGTTCGTCACCGGGACGATGTACCAGGTCGACGGCATCGTGCAGGACGGGACCGTGCGGGTGCTGAGAGCCTTCCGGCTGCTCAACACCTGCCTGGAATACGCCCTGGGCGACCCGTTCGGCTCCGTCACCAGCGACGACCCCGCACTGGAGAAACGGCTGGTCGGGTACTCGGAGGTGGCGCTGGCCGCCCTCGGGGTACGCAGCAGCGCGTTCCATCTCGAGGTGTTCGCGGTCGAGCCGACCGGCCCGGGCGAATACGACGGGCTGGTCTTCCTCGAGGTGGCCGCGCGGGCGGGAGGCGCGGAACTGCCCCTCCTGTGGCGTGAGGTCTACGGGTTCGATCTGTTCGACGCCGCCACCCGGCTGTCACTGGGTGAGTCCCTGTCGCTGCCCGATCTCGACCTCGCGAGCGAGGCCGGCGGCTACCTGCTGATGCCGGAGCCGCCGGTCAGGCCCTGCCGGGTGCTGTCGACGACCTCGCTCATCGACCGGGTGCCCCCGATGTACGCGGAGGTCCTGCCCGAGCCGGGTGCCGTCCTCAACGGCACCGGCGGGGCCAAGGAGACCGGCGGGCGCTACCGGTTCCGTGCGGGCAGCGGAGCGGAGATCGAACGCGCGATCATGCGGGTCGTCGACGAGTACGACCTGGCGTGGGAGCCGGTGTCCGAGCCCGACACGAAGGTATTCAGGGTGGCGGGACGCGCACAGTCCCAGGCACGTCCGTGAGCATGCCGCCCGAGGCACCGCGCTTCGGCCAGGTCTTCGCCATCGGCGAGTTCCGCATGCTCTGGCTGGCGCAGCTCACCGCCGTCGGCGGCAACCAGCTCGCCCGGGTGGCCCTGGCGCTGCTGGTGTTCGCACGGAGCGAGTCGGCGGGTCTGGCGGCACTGACCTACGCCCTGACCCTGCTGCCCGAGCTGCTGGGCGGTCCGCTGCTGTCCTGGCTGGCGGACCGCTACCCGCGGCGCGGGCTCATGGTGCTGTGCGACCTGGCCCGGGCGGGCCTGGTCGCCGCCATGGCCGTTCCCGACACCCCGCTGTGGCTGCTGTGCGCGCTCCTGGTCGTCGTGCAGCTGGTGCAATCGCCGCACCTGGCCGCACGCTCGGCGCTGCTGCCGACGATGGTGCCCGGCGAGGGCTACCTGGCCGCCGCCGCGATCGTCAACGTGACCGCCCAGCTCGGCCAGCTCGCGGGGTTCGCGGCGGGTGGCGTGGCCGTCGCGGCGTTGGGGCCGTCGCAGGCCCTGTTGATCAACGCGGGCACGTTCCTGGTGTCGGCGGTGCTCACCTGGTTCGGCCTCGCGCGGCGTCCGAGGCCGGCCGGTCCCGCACCGGGCGGCGGCAGGCGCAGCGCGATGACCGGCGGGGCCCGTCTGGTCCGGGCCGACCCCCGGCTGCGCCTGCTGGTGGCGTTCGGCTGCCTCTCGGGCTTCTACGCGTGCAAGGAAGGGCTGGCGGCGCCCTACGCCCAAGCCCTGGGGCACGGCCCGACCGGGGTCGGGCTCCTCCTCGCGGCCAGTCCCACCGGCGCCGTCATCGGCGTGTTCGTGGTCACCCGCCTGATGAGCCCGGACCGCGGCCTGCGGCTGCTCGGCCCGCTGGCCATCGCATCCAGCGCGGTGCTGGTGTTCACCGTGGTGGCACCGGGACTCGCCGTCACCTGTGCGCTGTGGGGGGTGTCCGGGCTCTTCTCGGCGTTCCAGGTCCCCGCGAACGCCGCGTACAGCAGCTCGGTCCCCGACGACCTGCGCGGCCAGGCCTTCGGACTGGCCTCCACCGCGGTCCGGGTGGCCCAGGGGCTCGGCATCTCCGCCGCCGGGTTCGCCGCCGACGTCGTCCCCGCACCGACCGTCATCGCGGTCTTCGGCGCCATGGGCGCGGTGGCCTCCGGCGCGGTCGCGCTGCGTTGGTCCAAGCTCACC
Source organism: Streptomyces sp. NPDC060031 (assembly GCF_042736805.1). Lineage (NCBI taxonomy): Bacteria > Bacillati > Actinomycetota > Actinomycetes > Kitasatosporales > Streptomycetaceae > Streptomyces > Streptomyces sp. NPDC060031. The sequence goes on along the minus strand of NZ_JBHWVM010000001.1, from coordinate 159,542 downwards.
CGCCGCGGCGCCGAGGCGCCGCGGGAACCTCCACTGACCGGCACGTCCGTCACCGTCACGCCCAAGGATGTCCCATGACCACCACACCCGTCCTGACCCCCACCGAGCCTCCGAGACAGCTGCACGGCACGCTGCTTCCCCGCCACCTCACCATGATGGCGATGGGCGGGGTGATCGGGTCCGGGCTGTTCGTCGGCTCCGGCGCGGGCATCGCGCAAGCCGGACCGGGAATCGTCCTTTCGTTCACGGCCGCGGGCGTCCTCACCATGCTGGTGATGCGCATGATGGCCGAGATGTCCTCCGCGTTCCCGTCCAGCGGGTCGTTCTCCGCGCACGCGGAACGGGCGTTCGGCCCGTGGGCCGGGTTCACCATCGGCTGGCTGTACTGGACGACCCTCGTCGTCGTTCTCGCCGTCGAGTCCACAGCGGCCGCGGTCATCGTCCACGGGTGGCTGCCCGGGGTCCCGCAGTGGACGCTGATGCTCCTCTTCATGGCGGTCTTCACCGCCGTCAACCTCACCGCGGTGGGGAACTTCGGGGAGTTCGAGTTCTGGTTCGCCCTGATCAAGGTCGCGGCGATCGTCGGCTTCCTGGTCCTGGGAGTCCTCGCGATCCTCGGCGTGCTCCCCGGCGGGGAGTCCGGGGCCCTGAGCGGCGATCTGCTTCCGCACGGCTGGGGCGGTGTCGTCGCGGGCTTCGTCGCCGCGATACCCGCGTTCGGCGGCCTGGAGGTCGTCACCATCGCCGCCGCCGAGTCCGACGACCCGGTCCGTGCCACGGCCAAGGCCGTGCGCACCGCGGTCTGGCGGATCTCGGTCTTCTACATCGGCTCGATGATCGTCGTGGTGAGCCTGTTGCCGTGGACCGACTCGCGCCTCGGCGCCAGCCCGTTCGTGGCGGTCCTCGACGAGATCGGCGTCCCCGCCGCGGGCCAGATCATGAACGTCATCGTCGTGATCGCGCTCCTGTCCGCACTCAACGCCAACACCTACGCGGCCGCCCGGATGGCCTTCTCGCTGGCCCAGCGCCGCCAGGCCCCGGCGGCCCTGACCCGGCTCACCCGAACCGGCGTGCCCCACCTGGCGGTTCTCGCCTCCACTTCGTTCGGTTTCGTCGGCGTGGTCCTGAACCTGCTGTGGCCCCACACGATCTTCCTGCACCTCCTCAACGCGGTCGGCAACCTGCTCCTCCTGGTCTGGATCCTCGTGATCTGCTCCCAGCTGCGCCTGCGCCGACACCTGCCCGAGGCGACGCCGGTCAGGATGTGGGGGCACCCCTACCTGGGCTGGATCACCCTGGCCGCCATCCTCGCGCTGCTCGTGCGCATGTCCATCGACCACGACACCCGGGTTCAGCTGATCAGTTCGGCGGTCCTCGCCGCGCTGGTCCTGTCCGTCGCCCTGATCCGCGCCCGCAGGACCTGAAGCCCGGCGCCGTCGCGGCCGAGGCCGGACCGCACCCACGGAATCACCGAACACCGGAGAGAGATACACATGGACCGCGTGTCATTGACCGAGGACTACCTGGCCAGAGTGGCCGAATGCGGAGCCAAGGGGGGCGAGCTGGTCGGGGCCCAGAAGGACTCCGAGCTGCTCGACACCTTCTATTCGGGCAAGTACCTTTCGCGTCCGCTCTTCCTCGGCCGGGCCGAGCAGGTCCGGCTCCACACCGACCTGGAGAACCTCCGCGCGGCGCTGGCCGGCCTCCCCGACAAGCTGTTCGGCGGCGACTTCGCGGCGTTCGCCCGCGCGGTGGGACTGACCGAGGTACAGGTCTCCGCCGTCATGCGCGGCAGGGGCCCCTCGGTCTCCCGTCAGACCCGGGCCGACCTGTACCTGGACGAGACCGGCTTCAAGCTGCTGGAGCTCAACATAGGCAGCGCGGTCGGCGGGATGGACAACGCCGACATGTGCCGCGAGCTGCTCGAACACCCCGTGCTCGCCGACTTCGCCGAGGGCCGGGGCCTGGGCTTCGTGGACTCGATGCGCGAGCAGGTGAACAACGTCATCGTGGAGGGCGGATTCCAGCCGGGCGACCGACCGGTGGTCGCACTGACGGACTCGCCGGACGGCTACGCGAAGATGCTCCCGTACATGACGGTCCTCTGCGAGCGCTGGACGGAGCTGGGCCTGGACGCCCACCCCTGCCACCTCGGGCAGCTGGAGGCGCGCGACGGGCGGGTGTGGCTGGGGGACAGGCCCGTGGACGTCGTCTTCCGGGTGTTCCTGATCGGGGACCTCGTGAAGTCCCCGGAGGTCGCGACGCTCATGGATCCGGTCCTCGACGCCGCGGAGCGCGGCGAGGTCAGGATCTTCACGCCGCTGGACTCCGCGGCGTACGCCAGCAAGGGCGCCCTCGCGCTGCTCTCGGACGAGAAGAACCGTGAGCTGTTCGGCGCCGAGGAGCTGGCCAGTCTGGACCGCATCCTCCCGTGGACGCGGATGGCCCGCCCGGGTCCGGTCACGCTGGAGAGCGGCGAGCGCGTCGACCTCGTCGAGTACGCCGTGGCGCACCAGCAGGACCTGGCGCTCAAGCCGACCTCGCTGGCAGGCGGAGACGGCGTGCTGCTCGGCTGGGCGGACGGCCTCACCCCGCAGCAGTGGCGCGAGCAGGTCCTCGCCGCGCTGGGCGGCCCCTTCATCGTCCAGCGCAGGGTCCGCCCGATTCCGGAGCTGTACCCCGACGAGAACGGCGACCTGCAGCCGTGGACGCCCCTGTGGGGGGTCTTCACCGTGGCCAACGGCTACGGCGGCGCCTACATCCGCGCCACCCCCGCCGCCGGCGGCGACGTCGTGGTAAACGTGGCGACCGGGGCCTACGCGGGCGCGGTGCTGCACGAGACGGCTGATCACTGAACCCGGCTCCGGTGGCGGCCGGGCCCGTGAGCGGGGCCCGGCCGGGGTGGTTGTCCACAGGTTCCGGCCGTCGGGTCCGGGGTGTCGGCAGGTGCCGTTACGCTTCGTGAATGGCCCTTTCGGACGCTTCCCCCGAGATCTCCGATGCTTTGCAGGTGTTGCACCGCGTCTTCGGTTACAGCTCTTTCCGCGGCGAGCAGCAGGAGATCATCGAGCAGGTCGTCGCCGGCGGTGATGCCCTCGTGCTGATGCCGACCGGCGGCGGCAAGTCGCTCTGCTACCAGATCCCGGCGCTGGTCAGAGAAGGCACGGGCGTCGTGATCTCGCCGCTCATCGCGCTGATGCAGGACCAGGTGAACGCGCTCACCGCCCTCGGGGTGCGGGCCGGATTCCTCAATTCGACGCAGGACCCGTACGAGCGGCAGGCCGTCGAGCAGGCCTTCCTCGCCGACGAGCTGGACCTGCTCTACCTGGCTCCCGAGCGGCTGCGCACCGAGAGCACGCAGCGGCTGCTCGACCGGGGCAAGGTGTCCCTCTTCGCGATCGACGAGGCGCACTGCGTCGCCCAGTGGGGTCACGACTTCCGGCCCGACTACCTCGGGCTGTCCATGCTGCACGAGCGCTGGCCGAAGGTGCCGCGGATCGCGCTGACCGCGACGGCCACCGAGGCCACCCACGCCGAGATCGTGGCGCGGCTCGGCCTGGAGGACGCCCGGCACTTCGTGGCCAGCTTCGACCGGCCGAACATCCAGTACCGCATCGTCGGGAAGAACAACCCGCTCAAGCAGCTGCTGGAGCTGATCCGGGCCGAGCACGACGGGGACGCCGGAGTCGTCTACTGCCTCTCGCGGTCCTCGGTGGAGAAGACCGCGGCCTTCCTGGTCGAGCAGGGCATCGAGGCCGTGGCCTACCACGCCGGAATGGACGCCCGTACGCGTGCGGCGAACCAGGCGCGCTTCCTGCGGGAGGACGGGGTCGTGGTCGTGGCCACGATCGCCTTCGGCATGGGCATCGACAAGCCGGACGTGCGCTTCGTGGCACATCTCGACCTGCCGAAGTCCGTCGAGGGCTACTACCAGGAGACCGGCCGGGCCGGCCGCGACGGCGAGCCGGCGACCGCGTGGCTGGCGTACGGCCTCCAGGACGTGGTCCAGCAGCGCAAGCTCATCGAGGGCTCCGAGGGCGATGACGCACGCCGCCGCTCCCTGGGCATGCACCTGGACGCCATGCTCGCGCTGTGCGAGACGGTCGGCTGCCGCCGGGAGCGGCTGCTGGAGTACTTCGGGCAGATGGGCGGGCCGTGCGGCAACTGCGACACCTGCCTGACGCCGGCCGAGTCCTGGGACGGGACGGTCGCGGCGCAGAAACTGCTGTCCACGGTGTGGCGGCTGGCGAAGGAAAGGCGCCAGAAGTTCGGCGCCGGCCAGATCATCGACATCCTGCAGGGCAAGAAGACGGCCAAGGTCATCCAGTTCGACCACGATGCGCTGTCGGTGTTCGGAGTCGGGTCGGAGCTGGGCACCGCCGAGTGGCGCGGGGTCGTTCGTCAGCTGCTGGCGCTGCGGCTGCTGGCGGTGGAGGGCGAGTACGGGACGCTCGTGCTGACGGAGGAGAGCGGCGAGGTGCTGGGAGGCCGCCGCAGCGTCCCGATGCGCAAGGAGAAGGCGGCCGCCGGCCCGGCCCGCAAGGAGTCCCGGTCCGGGTCGCGCTCCGGGAAGGGCGCCCGCGTGCCGGTCGACCTGCCGGCCGCGGCCGAACCTGTCTTCCTGGCCCTGCGGGCCTGGCGGGCCGCGACGGCGCGCGAGCAGGGCGTACCGGCGTACGTCGTCTTCCACGACGCGACGCTGCGGGAGATCGCGACGCTACTGCCCGCCTCGGTGGAGGAGCTCGCCACCATCGGCGGGGTCGGCGAGGCCAAGCTCACCAAGTACGGCCAGGGCGTCCTCGACACCCTGGCGCAGTGCGACGCCCTCGAGCCGGCCCCGGCCGGCCCGGCGCTCGCGTCGGACGCGTCGCTCGCGTCGGAGGCGTCGGTCGCGTCGGTCGCGGAGCCGGAGGCGCCGCACCCCGACGAGCCGCCCTTCGACCTCGACGAGATGGACCCGCCCTGGGACGACTGGCAGTAACGTCGGGGGCAGGTGAGCGGGAGGGGTACGCGATGGACGAGAAGTCGGCCGTGCGGATCGAGCGGGACGGGCCGGTGTTCACGGTGGTCCTCAGCCGGCCGGAGGTCCGCAACGCCGTCGACGGCCCGACCGCGGCCCAACTCGCCGAGGCCTTCCGCACGTTCGAGGCCGAGGACAGCGCCGCCGTCGCCGTGCTGTGGGGCGAGGGCGGGACGTTCTGCGCCGGCGCCGATCTCAAGGCGGTCGCCGCCGGGCGCGGGAACCAGGTGCTCGCACAGGGCGACGGCCCCATGGGGCCCACCCGGATGCGGCTGGGCAAGCCGGTCATCGCGGCGGTCGCCGGGCACGCGGTCGCCGGCGGCCTGGAGCTGGCCCTGTGGTGCGATCTGCGGGTCGCGGAGGAGGACGCGGTCTTCGGGGTGTTCTGCCGGCGTTGGGGCGTACCGCTCGTGGACGGCGGTACGGTGCGGCTGCCGCGGCTCATCGGAGAGAGCCGGGCCATGGACCTGATCCTCACCGGCCGGGCCGTCGCGGCGCCCGAGGCGTACGACATCGGGCTCGCCAACCGCCTGGTGCCGCCGGGCCAGGCCCGCCGCGCGGCGGAGGAACTGGCCCGCCAGATCGCCGGGTTCCCTCAGTTGTGCCTGCGACACGACCGCCTCTCGGTCCTGGAACAGCACGGCCTGAGCGAGGCGGACGCGCTGGCCGCCGAGTACCGGCACGGCATGGTCCCGCTCGCGGCGGGCGAAACCCAGTCGGGCGCCGACCGGTTCGCCGCCGGCGCGGGACGGCACGGCTCGTTCGAGGCCTGAGCGCGGGCGGCTGCCGCGGGCCGTCCCGGACGGGCCGCGGCACTGCGTCCCATTCGGCAGCGCCGAACGTCCACACGGCACGCGCACCCGGGCCGACGACGAGCGTCGAGTGACCGATGCGCTCCTCGTGGCGGTACGCCACGGGGTGGTTGAGGAACATCTCCACCTCACGCAGCCCGGCCTCGTCGCGTGCGACGACGTCCAGGCGGATGGTGGTGCCGCCGCCCCGCGCCACGCCGCCGCCGCCCGCGACCTCCCGTACGGCGAACCCGCCCGCCCGCAGCAGCGGCACCGTGGGGGCGAGGTCCCGTGCGGTGACCGCGAGGCGGATCGAGGTCACGTCCCGCACCAGGTGGTCGCGGTAGCCGTCGGACAGGTACCGCGCGCGGCCGACGTCACCCGGGTGGCCGGCCGGCTCGGTAGTGCCGCGCGGGTAATGCACGGCGAAGCGACATGCGGACGATCGTAGATCGCGGAGCCCGCGCTCGCCGTCCGTTCGACGGGCCGCAGGCCCTCAGCCCCGGTCGTACGGATGGAACCCGCGGCCGGACTTGCGGCCCAGCAGCCCCGCCTGCACCATCCGCTGGAGCAGGGGCGGCGGGGCGTACAGGGGCTCCTTGAACTCCTGGTACATCGACTCGGCGATGGCGGCGACGGTGTCGAGGCCGATGAGGTCCGCGAGCCTCAGCGGGCCCATGGGGTGGGCGCAGCCCAGTTCCATGCCGGTGTCGATGTCGGCGGCCGTGGCGTACCCGGACTCGGCCATGCGCATGGCCGAGAGGAGGTAGGGCACGAGGAGCGCGTTGATCACGAAGCCGGCCCGGTCCCGGGAGCGGATCGTGGTCTTGCCCAAGGTGTCGCGGGCGAAGCCCTCCACCGTTCGCAGGGCCTGCGCCGAGGTGTGCAGCGAGGAGACGATCTCCACCAGGGGCAGTACGGGGACGGGGTTGAAGAAGTGCAGGCCCAGGACCCGGTCCGCGCGGCGCGTGGCCATGCCCAGGCGCATGATCGGGATGGCGGAGGTGTTGGAGGCGAGGACGGCCTCCGGATCCTCGACGATCTTGTCGAGTGCGCCGAAGACGTCCGTCTTGGCCCCGGCGTTCTCGGTGACGGCCTCGATGACGAGCTGGCGGTCCGCGAGCTCGTCGAGGCTGCCGGTGAAGACGAGGCGGGCGAGGGCGTCCTCGGCGCGGACGCGGTCGAGCTTCCCGCGCTGGACGGCCCGTTCCAGGGACGTCGCGACGCGTTCGCGGGCCGCCCGGGCGGAGGTGGCGTCGGCTTCGCAGACGACGGTGTCGATCCCGGCCCGGGCGCAGACCTCGGCGATGCCGGCGCCCATCTGGCCGCCTCCGACGACGCCGACCCGGCTGATGGGAGCGGGAGCGGGGGTGGGGACGGGGGTGGGAAGGGGGGCGGGGACCGGGGCGGGGATGCTCATGAGCGGGCCTCCGTACGGCGTACGAGGTGGCGGGCGTAAGCCCCGGTGGTGAAGAAGGGCGGCAGCGTGAGGCCGAGCGCGGTCTCCTCCAGGATCCGGCGGGCCTCGGCCACCGGCGCATCGGGCTGCTCCCGCGCGAACGCGGCGCATTCGGTGTCGAGGAGGCCGAGGACCTCCTCGCGCGTGACGGCGCGATGGCGGATCCACTGCCAGAGCTGCACACGGGCGATCTCGGCCGTGGCGGCGTCCTCCATCAGCCCGTACAGGGCGACCGCGCCGTGCCCGCTCAGCCATGCGCCGAAGTACCGCAGCGCCACCGCGATGTTGGCCCGTACGCCCTCCGGCGTCGGCGGCCCGCTGATCCGGCGTACCGAGAGCAGATCGCAGGCCTGCACGGCCAGGTCCTCGCGCGTGCGGTCCAGTTGGTGCGGCCGCTCGCCGAGGACCGCGTCGAAGACCTCGCGGCAGACCGGGACCAGGCCGGGGTGGGCCACCCAGGAGCCGTCGAAGCCGTCCTCGGCCTCCCGCTCCTTGTCCAGCCGGACCCTGGCCAGGGCGGCCTCGTTGGCGGCCGGGTCCTTGCCGGGGACGTGGGCGGCCATGCCGCCGATGGCGTGGGCGCCGCGCTTGTGACAGGTACGGACGAGGAGTTCGGCGTACGCCCGCATGAAGGGTGCGGTCATGGTGACCTTGGCCCGGTCGGGGAGCAGGAAGTCCGTGTGGTGGGCGAAGGTCTTGATCAGGCTGAAGAGATAGTCCCAGCGGCCGGCGTTCAGACCCGAGCTGTGCTCGCGCAGCTCGTAGAGGATCTCCTCCATTTCGAACGCGGCGGTGATCGTCTCGATGAGGACCGTGGCGCGCACGGTGCCGCGCGGGACGGCGAGGAGGTCCTGCGCCAGCAGGAAGACGTCGTTCCAGAGCCGGGCCTCGTAGCGGTTCTCCAGCTTGGGGAGGTAGAAGTACGGGCCGTGACCGGCGTCGATCTGCCGCCGGGCGCAGTGGAAGAAGTAGAGGCCGAAGTCCACCAGCGAGGCGGGTACGGGACGGCCGTCGATCTCCAGGTGCTCTTCGAGGAGGTGCCAGCCGCGCGGGCGGACCACGATCGTGGCGAGGTCCTGCCCGAGCCGGTACTCCTTGCCCCCGGGGGCGGTGAAGTCGATGCGCCGGTCGATGGCGTCGCGCAGGTTCAGCTGGCCGCCGATGACGTCGTCCCAGGTGGGGGCGGTGGCATCCTCGAAGTCGGCCATCCACACCCGCGCGCCGGAGTTGAGGGCGTTCACCGTCATCCGCCGGTCGGGCGGCCCGGTGATCTCGGCCCGGCGGTCGGTCAGGCCCGGCGCGGGCGGGGCCACCCGCCAGTGCGGGTCGGCCCGGACGGACGAGGTGGCGACGGAGAAGCCGAGCGGAGTGCCCGAGGCCAGGTTGGCCGACCGGCGGCGGCGCTCCTTGAGGATCTCCAGGCGCCGGTCCGCGAATGCGGCGTCGAGGCGCCCGATGAACTCCAGTGCCTCGGGGGTGAGGATCTCCTCGTGACGGTCGCCCGGTGCTCCGAGAACCTGGGTACGGCGGGTCAGCGCGTGCGTGGACATGCGGTCTCCTGGGTGGGAGGGCGGTCGCGGGAGGAGCGGGGCCGGCCGGGCGGCCCGGCTAGTGGAACTGCTCTTCCTCCGTGGAGCCGGAGAGCGCGGTGGTGGAGGAGGCGGGGTTGACGGCGGTGGAGACCAGGTCGAAGTAGCCGGTGCCGACCTCGCGCTGGTGCCTGACGGCGGTGAACCCGTGTTCCTGGGCGGCGAACTCGCGCTCCTGGAGGTCGACGTAGGCGGTCATGCCGTGCTCGGCGTAGCCGCGGGACAGGTCGAACATGCCGTGGTTGAGGGAGTGGAAACCGGCCAGGGTGATGAACTGGAACCGGTAGCCCATCGCGCCCAGCTCCCGCTGGAACTTGGCGATCTGGTCGTCGTCCAGGGCGGCCTTCCAGTTGAAGGAGGGCGAGCAGTTGTAGGCCAGCATCTGGTCCGGGTACCGGGCGTGGACGGCCTCGGCGAACTCGCGGGCCTGGGCGAGGTCCGGGGTGCCGGTCTCGACCCAGATGAGGTCGGCGTACGGGGCGTAGGCCAGGCCGCGGGCGATGACCGGCGCCATCCCGTTCCGCACCCGGTAGAAGCCCTCGGCGGTGCGCTCGCCCGTCACGAACTCGGCGTCGCGCTCGTCGACGTCGCTGGTCAGCAGGTTCGCGGCGAGCGCGTCGGTACGGGCGATGATCACGGTCGGGGTGTCGGCGATGTCGGCGGCCAGGCGGGCCGCGTTCAGGGTGCGGATGTGCTGGGAAGTGGGGACGAGGACCTTGCCGCCGAGGTGGCCGCACTTCTTCTCGGAGGCGAGCTGGTCCTCGTAGTGGATGCCGGCGGCCCCGGCCGCGATCATGGCCTTGGTGAGCTCGAAGGCGTTGAGCGGGCCGCCGAAGCCGGCCTCGGCGTCCGCGACGATCGGCGCCAGCCAGTCCGTACGGTCGCTCCCGCCCTCGGCGGTGGCGATCTGGTCCGCGCGCAGCAGGGCGTTGTTGATCCTGCGCACCACCTGCGGGACCGAGTTGACCGGGTAGAGGCTCTGGTCCGGGTAGGTGTGCCCGGCCTGGTTGGCGTCCGCGGCCACCTGCCAGCCCGACAGGTAGATCGCCTGCAGGCCCGCCCGCACCTGCTGGACCGCCTGACCACCGGTCAGCGCGCCCAGCGCGTGGACGTAGTCGAGTTCGTGCAGTTGCCGCCACAGCCGCTCGGCGCCGCGGCGGGCCAGGGTGTGCTCCTCGCGGACACTGCCGGACAGCCGGACGACGTCGCCGGCGCCGTAGGTGCGCTCGATGCCCGCCCAGCGCGGGTCGGTCGCCCACCGCTGCGCGAGGTCCGCCGCTGCTGCCGTCGTCGTCTCTGCCTGAGCCATGACCGTCACCGTCTCTGTGAGTCGTCAAAGGGTGCCAATGAATGGCACTTCGTGCCGTGTGGTGGGGTGCGGCCGCCGGAACCGGCGGGCCATGGGACGACTCTTACAGCGGCACCCAGTGCCATCAACCGGGGACGGATGCCAAGTTCTGCGCATCTTCGGGAGGCATTCTGCAAAGTTTGCGAAGGCTGGCGTGGCCGCCTTCCCGCGTAGGCTGGCGGCTGTCCGGACGGGCAGGGGACGGCGAGGAGCGAGGAGCGAGGGGGCGCGGTGAACAAGACCTACGCGGGAGCGCGGCTGCGGCGGCTGCGCGAGGAGCGGCGGATGAGCCAGGCCGAACTGGCCCGCGTCCTCGGCATCTCGCCCAGCTACCTCAACCAGATGGAGCACGATTCGCGGCCGTTGACCGTGCCGGTGCTGCTGCGGCTGACGGAGGCCTTCGGCGTCGACCCCGGCTTCTTCTCGGAGCGCGATGCGAGCCGCCTCGTCGCCGACCTGCGCGAAGCCCTCGCGGGCGAGGTCGCCGAGGCCCGGGTGTCCCCCTCGGACCTCGCGGAACTGGCCTCCCGGATGCCCGCCGTGGCCCAAGTGCTGCTCGATCTCGGCCGTCGCAGCCAACTCCTCGCCGAGCGGCTGTCGGACACCGCGGAGAGCCGGGACGCCGCCGCGGGCGCGCCCCGGTCGCCCCACGAGGAGATCCGGGAGTTCTTCTACCGCCGCCAGAACTACCTCCACGACACCGACCTCGCCGCCGAGGAGCTCGCCCGCGAGATCGGCATCCGCCCCGGCGACGTCCTGCCGGCCCTCGGCCGGCGGCTCACGGAGCGCCATCGGGTACGGGTCGCCTCGGACGCCGACCGGCTCCACCACTACGACCCCGTGGCCCGCGTCCTGCACCTCTCGGCCCGGCTGCGCCCCGGCCAGCAGGCGTTCCGCATGGCCACCCAGCTGGCCCTGCTGGAGTACGGCGACGAACTCGACCGGCTGGGCGCCGAGGACTTCCCGGCCGGCTCCACCGCGCACTCCCTGGCCCGGATCGGGATCGCGAACTACTTCGCCGCCGCGCTGATCCTTCCGTACCGGGCCTTCCACACGGCCGCCGAGGAGTTCCGCTACGACATCGAGCGGCTCACCGACCACTTCGGGCTCGGCCACGAGACCGTCTGCCACCGCCTGAGCACCCTCCAGCGGCCCCGGCTGCGCGGCGTCCCGTTCTCCTTCGTGCGCGTGGACCGGGCCGGGAACATGTCCAAGCGCCAGTCGGCCACCGGATTCCACTTCTCCCGCGCGGGCGGCACCTGCCCGCTGTGGAACGTGTACGAGGCCTTCGCCGCGCCCGGCCGCATCCACGTCCAGGTCGCCGCCATGCCCGACGGCGGGCGTCATCTGTGGACCGCCCGAGCCCTCACCCGCCACCGCGGCGGCTGGGGCGAACCCGGCAAGACCTTCGCCATCGGCCTCGGCTGCGAGATCCGGCACGCCTCCCGGCTCGTGTACTCCGACGGGCTCGACCTCGACAACACCGCGGCCGCCACCCCCATCGGCATGGGCTGCCGCCTGTGCGAGCGCCTCGACTGCCCCCAGCGCGCGGTGCCCCCGCTCGGCCGGCCCCTGGCCGTCGACGAGAACTCGAGCACCTTCATCCCGTACCGGATCGCGGACGAAACCCGCTAGGGAATGCCTCCGCCCCGGTCGGCCGAGGAGCGGCCGACCGGGGCGCAGGCGGCGGGCTCAGACGAGGTCGAACCGGTCCAGGTTCATCACCTTGTCCCACGCCGCCACGAAATCACGCACGAACTTCTCTCCCGCGTCCTTGGACGCGTAGACCTCGGAGACGGCCCGGAGCTGGGAGTGCGAACCAAAGACGAGGTCGACGGCGGTGGCGGTCCACTTGACCTCGCCCGTGGTGCGGTCCCGGCCTTCGAACACGTTCTCGGCCGAGACCGACGCCTTCCACTCCGTACCCATGTCGAGCAGGTTGACGAAGAAGTCGTTGGTCAGGGTCTGCGGCCGGTCGGTGAAGACTCCGTGCGGGGACCGCTCGAAACCGGTGTCCAGGGCCCGCATGCCGCCGGTCAGGACCGTCATCTCGGGTGCGGTCAGCGTCAACAGGTTGGCGCGGTCCAGCAGGAGGGTCTCCGGCGACAACTTCTCTCCCGCCGGGAGGTAGTTGCGGAACCCGTCCGCCCTGGGTTCGAGCACGGCGAACGACTCCACGTCGGTCTGCTCCTGCGAGGCGTCCGTGCGCCCCGGTGCGAACGGGACCGTGATGTCGTGCCCGGCGTTCTTCGCGGCCTGCTCGACCGCCGCGCACCCGCCCAGGACGATCAGGTCGGCCAGCGAAACCAGCTTGCCGCCGGCCTGTGAGCCGTTGAAGTCCTGCCGGATCTGCTCGAGGCCGCGCAGCACCTCGGTCACCTCGGGCAGGTCATTGACCTCCCAGTCCCTTTGCGGCGCGAGCCGGATCCGCGCCCCGTTGGCGCCGCCGCGCTTGTCGGTGCCGCGGAAGCTCGCCGCCGACGCCCACGCGGTGGTGACCAGCTGGGAGACGGACAGTCCCGAGGCGAGGATCCTGCCTTTGAGGGCAGCGACGTCCTCGTCCCCGACCAGCTCGTGATCGACTTCGGGGACTGGGTCCTGCCACAGCTGCGGCTCGGCGATCCACGGGCCGAGGTAACGCGAAAGGGGCCCCATGTCGCGGTGCAGCAGCTTGTACCACGCCTTGCCGAACGCTTCCGCGAGCTGGTCCGGGTTCTCGTGGAAGCGCTTCGCGATCGGCGCATAGATCGGATCCAGCTTCAGCGCCAGGTCCGTCGTCAGCATCATGGGAGCGTGTCGCTTCGACGGGTCGTGAGCATCCGGCACGGTGTCCTTGGCCGAGGGATCCGTGGGAGTCCACTGCTTCGCGCCCGCCGGGCTCGTCGTCAGCTCCCAGTCGTACCCGAACAGGTTGTCCAGGTACCCGTTGTCCCACGTCGTCGGCTCGGAGGTCCAGGCGCCCTCGAGGCCACTGGTGAGCGCGTCGGCGCCCGTCCCGGTGCCGTAGGTGTTCTTCCAGCCGATGGCCTGCTGCTCGATGGGGCAGGCCTCGGGTTCCGGACCGATGTACTCGGGGCCGACCGCACCGTGGCACTTGCCGAATGTGTGGCCGCCGACGATGAGCGCAAGCGTTTCCTCGTCATTCATCGCCATACGCCCGAACGTCTCGCGAATGTCCCTGGCGGCAGCCATCGGATCCGGATTGCCGTTGGGCCCTTCCGGATTGACGTAGATCAGTCCCATCTGCACGGCACCGAAAGGACCGGTGAGTTCCCTGTCGCCGCTGTACCGCTCATCTCCGAGCCACGCGTCCTCGGGCCCCCAGAAGATTTCCTCGGGTTCCCAGACGTCCTCTCGCCCGAAGCCGAATCCGAATGTCTTGAACCCCATCGATTCCACGGCGCAGTTGCCGGCGAAGATCAGAAGGTCGGCCCAGGAGATTGTGGGGCCGTACTTCTGCTTGACCGGCCAGAGCAGACGGCGCGCCTTGTCGAGGCTCACGTTGTCCGGCCAGCTGTTGAGGGGGGCGAAGCGCTGGGCGCCGGAGCCGCCGCCGCCCCGGCCGTCGGCGATGCGGTACGTGCCCGCGGCGTGCCAGCTCATGCGGATGAACAGCGGCCCGTAATGGCCGTAGTCCGCGGGCCACCAGTCCTGCGACGCCGTCATCACCTCGAAGACGTCCCGCTTCAGCGCGTCGACGTCCAGGGTCGCGAACTCTTCCGCGTACGTGAAGTCCTCGCCCATCGGATTGGACCGGGGCGAGTGCTGGTGGAGAACCTGAAGGTCCAGCTGATTCGGCCACCAGTCCCGGTTCGACCTGGGGCGAGTCGGCGCGGGGGTCGGGGAGGGGATTACCGGGTTCTCGCTTTCGCTGCCGGACACGTCCGTCCTTCTTTCTGTCGCGGTTTTCCGTCTGCTGGCCGGTATCTCTTGACGCCTGTGCTTTTCCGATCCGAGCCCGTATGGTCGCGCACCGCGGACCGCACTGCTGCGAGAACACGCTGCGGGGGAGCCGAAATGACTTGGTCGGCAGGAGGCCTGTTCGGACGCACTCGACGCCGAGTGCGGGAATGGCGGCGCGCTGCCGGGTAGACGTCGGTCATGAAGACACGCATCCTCGACACCACATCGTCCTGGTGGCTGAAATCGCTGGACCGTCTCGAGCGGACGACCGTCGCGGACCCGGCCATCAGGGGCCTCCAGCGCGGAATCCGCGCGCTTCCCCTGGGCGGGGCACGTGACCTGCTAAGGGGCCGGCCGCTGGGCCATCCCGTTCATCCCGTCCTGGTACAGGTGCCGATCGGCTGCTGGCTGTCGGCGGCCGTCCTCGATGCGGCCGTACCGGGAACGCGGCGTGCGGCGACGACCCTCACGGCCGTCGGACTGGCGGGGGTGGCTCCGGCAGCGGTCGCCGGTTGGGTCGACTGGGCGGACCTGCCGCCCCAGCAGGCCCGGGTCGGCCTGGCCCACGCCCTCGTGAACGTGACCGCCGTCGTCTGCTACACCGCGTCCTTGACGGCGCGGCTGCGCGGCTGCTCGGCGAAGGGCGTGCTGTGGTCGTGGGGCGGGCTGACCGCGGTCGCCCTGACCGGCGCGCTGGGCGGGCACGTGGCCTACCGGCGGGCCGTCGGAGCGGATCCCGCACCCTAGTGCGGGGCCCGGGGAGACCACCGCCGCAGGTCAGAGCAGGGTCCGGATCCCGGGCGCGGCCCCCTCCTCCACGGCTCGGGCGCCGGAACCGTAGCGGCCGACGGGCAGCACGGGACGGCCCCGGGTGTCTTCGAGGGCGAAGGCCGCGGCGGCGTACAGAGCCAGAGCGATGACCACCAGCCCCTCGCGAGTCCCTCGATGTGGCGGGGGTTGGCCGAGTTCCTGAAGCCGGGCAGATCTCCGTCGGCTCCTCATTCGCGAGTGTTCTGGGCGGTGGGCTGCCCGTTCATCTGCAGGACGCCGCAGCCTGGCCGTTCGAGCATGCCGCGGATCAGGTGCAGGTCGTTGACCTGGACGGCGGCGGTGGCCTGGTGGGACTGGTAGAAGCCCTGGAGGACCGTGCACAGCAGCCGGCCACGTGACGTTCGAGGCGGTCGAAACCGGCGACATGGGCCTCGATGTACGCGGCGTCGGGCGCCATGCCTGCGCCGCCCGTGTGCGGCGCCAGCAGTCGCCCGGCCGCGCCGCCACAGGCGACTGACCGACTGACCCTGGGCGAGGGCGAGGGCGAGGGCGAGGGCGAGGGCGAGGGCGAAGGACAGGTCAGACGACCCGCCGGGCCAGCACCTGCCCCGGCCAGGTCCCGGACAGGAAACGGTCGGCGGGGGTGAAACCGTTGCGCTCGTAGAACGCGACCAGCTCGCCCCCGCCTCCCGCCCAGCAGTCGACCCGCAGCAGCTCCACCCCGGCCCGCCGGGTCTCCTCGGCGGCATGGGCCAGCAGCGCCGCCCCGATGCCCCGACCGGCGTACCGTCGGTCGGAGACCAGCAACCGGACGTACCGCTCCGGCTCCCCGGCCGGTGCGATCGGCATCTGCGGGCTGGGCCCGTGGTCCAGCACCAGGGCTCCGACGGGTGCTCCGGCCAACTCCGCGATGTACGGGGCGTTCTCGTTCGTGTACCGCTCGACCCGCGCCACTCCGCCGGACGTCTGCGAATACGGTGTCGTGCCCCACTGCTCGGTGTTGCCGCGATCGTTCATCCAGACCACCGCGGAGTCGAGCATGGCCAGAATGGCCGGTGCGTCGGCCGGGCTGCCCGGCCTGATCCGTATGCCGTGTGTGGTGTCGTTCACGGCGAAAGCCTAGTGCTGTAGCCGGACCACCCGCGTGCGCGCGGGGGAGGATGTGGCTCGCCATGCCCTCATGGGCGTCTGTCCGCGCGGCCCGTCTCCGAGGAATCCCCCATGCATCAGTCGCCCGAGCCCTTCCGACTCCTCCCCGGTGCCGCCACGTCGCCGGTGATCCTGCACGTGCCGCACTCCTCACGCGTCATACCGGAGTCCGTCCGCGGCGGCATCGTGCTGGACGACGAGGCGCTCGAGCAGGAGCTGGACCACATCACGGACTCCCACACCGCCGACATCGCCGCGGCGGCCGCGGCCGGATCTGCCGTCACGCCCTGGCAGTTCGTCAACGGCCTGTCCCGTCTCGTCATCGACCCCGAGCGTTTCCCGGACGAGCGCGAGGAGATGCTGGCCGTAGGCATGGGAGCGGTGTACACGCACACCACCCACCGGGAGCGCCTGCGTCCCGACGGCTTCGACGGCCGGCCCTTGATCGACCGCTGTTTCCACCCGTACGCGGACGCGATGACGCGGGCCGTGGAGGACCGGCTGGAGGCCGCCGGACGAGCCGTGATCATCGACGTGCACTCGTACCCCACGCAGCCCCTCCCGTACGAACTGCACGGTGGCGGGCTCCGGCCGCCGGTCTGCCTGGGCACGGACCCCTTCCACACCCCGGCCGGCCTCCTCGCCGTCGCCGGGAAGGCGTTCGCGGACTTCGACGGCACAGGACTCGACAGCCCCTTCGCCGGCACGTACGTACCGCTGAAGTACTACGGCAAGGACGAGCGGGTCGGTGCGCTGATGGTCGAGATCCGCCGGGACACGTACATGTCCGAGCCAGGCGGTCCCGCCGGACCCGGCCTCGTCGCGCTGGCGGAGGCCCTGGCAGAACTCGTGGACGGCCTGCTCCCGTAGCCGGTTCGGCGCGGGGCCTCAGCCGGTGAAGGCCTCCGTGAAGGCCCCGTCGCTGCGACACCCCGCTGCAGTTCGTCGCCGCGTCGTCCGCCGGGGCATCGCGGCCGTCGCCCGCGCCGAGGCCGCGGCCGGGTCTGATGCCCGGATCCACGTCACGAACAACCGTCGTTCGAGCCCGGTGTTCGCGAATGCATCCGGAAGTCGTGTGTATGTGTGGATAGTTCGAAGAGTGTGATCATTCTGCGGGGCTGGCGAGGAGGTCTCTTTAAGAAAGCTTGTTGAACAACGCTGACCGCCGGGGCGGCCTTGAATCAACTCCGTTAATCGGTCAGGGTTTCGAGCTGACCCCCGGAGATCTTTCGGCTCCGGGTGGTCACGCACCACGCTTTGACGCCCCACACGTCAACATGAGGAGTGCCCGCTTTATGTCAACTCACAAGCATGCACGTGTCCGTTCGCGCGGCCTCAGGGTCTTTGCGGTGGCCACGGCAGTCGCCACTGCAACCGGTGTCTGCATGCTGTTGTCCCCCCTCGCCGGCGCGACCACTCCCGCCGAGGGAACGGTGTACGGGCTCGGCGCACCCGGAGCGCTGAGCGGCAGCTACATCGTCATCCTCGACCAGGACGCGGACAAACAGGCACTCGCCAAGAAGTACGGCGGCGAGCTGAAGCGCACCTACACGTCCTCGGTCAACGGCTTCTCCGCGGCCGGGCTTTCGGAGACCGACGCCAAGCGCCTTGCCGCCGACCCGGCCGTGGGCAAGGTCGTCCAGAACAAGAAGTTCTCCATCAACAGCACCCAGGCCAACCCCCCTTCGTGGGGCCTCGACCGGATCGACCAGACACAGACGGCGGGGGACAAGAAGTACACGTACCCCGACGCGGGCGGCGAGGGCGTCACGGCCTACGTCATCGACACCGGTGTGCGGATCACCCACAAGGACTTCGGCGGCCGGGCCGCGCACGGCTTCGACGCGGTGGACAACGACCAGAGCGCCGACGACGGCAACGGGCACGGCACGCACGTCGCCGGGACCATCGCGGGCACCTCCCACGGGGTGGCCAAGAAGGCCAAGGTCGTCGCGGTCCGTGTGCTCGACGACAACGGCTCCGGCACCACCGAGCAGGTCGTGGCGGGCATCGACTGGGTGACGCAGCATCACAGCGGGCCCTCGGTGGCCAACATGAGCCTCGGTGGCGGCGCCGACGAGGCACTGGACGAGGCGGTACGCCGGTCGATAGCCGCCGGCGTCACCTTCGCCGTCGCGGCGGGCAACGAGTCCACCGACGCCGGGCAGGGCTCTCCCTCGCGGGTCCCGGAGGCCGTCACGGTCGCCTCCAGCACGGCCGACGACTCCCAGTCCTCGTTCTCCAACTTCGGGTCGGTCGTCGACCTCTACGCGCCGGGCTCGGACATCACCTCCGACTGGAACGACAGTGACAGCGGCACGAAGACCATCTCCGGCACCTCGATGGCGACGCCGCACGTGGTGGGAGCCGCCGCCCTCTACCTGGCCGGGCACAAGGACGCGTCGCCCGCGCAGGTCGCACAGGCCCTGACCGCGGAGGCGACCCCGGGGAAGATCACCAACCCGAGCAGCGGAACCCCGAACAAGCTGCTGAAGGTGTCCACGCAGTAGCGGGAGCCGCCCGAGCACGCGCCGGGGCCGTCGCACCCGAGGGGAGTGCGACGGCCCCGGCGTCCTGTCGATGTCAGTCGTCACGGCCTCAGGGCGGCGGCCGCCCTCGCCGACCACCCTTGACGCCGCCCGGCGCCAGTGTGGATGAGTTCAACTGGCCCGCCCATAGCGGACGTTCCTGCTCCAGATCCGCTCCAGCCGCACCCGGGTACCTGGGCGGGGTGCGTGCCAGATCTCGTCGTGGCCGGCGTAGATTCCCACGTGTTCCACGGTCGAGCCCCTGGGAAAGAACACCAGGTCCCCCAATTCGCGTTTGCTCCGCGGAATATGGGACGTGTGCTCGTACTGCTGCTCGGCGGTGCGGGGCAGCTGTCTGCCGGCCTTCTTGAACGAATAGAGCGTCAGGCCTGAGCAGTCGAATTGTCTTGGCCCTGTTGCACCGCGGACGTAGGGTGCGCCTTCCTTGGAGGCGGCCACGGCCACTGCCATGACGCCGTACGACGAGGCTGCGTTGGCGGGTGACATGGGCCCGACCAGCGTGGTGGTCAGGAGGCAGAGCATCAGCATGACACGAGGGGGGCCGAATTCGGTGGCGCGGCGAACAAGTCGGTGAGCCTGTCGGGTCTTACGGGACTCGGATTCGGTCCTGGGGACGGACATCGTGGTACCTCCGTGTTCGGGTGCGGCAGCGGTCGATCGGACACGTATGAAGATCCTGCTTTCCATCTCGTGAATTCCTGGCGCGTAACGGCCGACCAGTTTTCCCCGATGCCGCCCGAAATTCACTTCCGGAGACGGGGTGGAGGTGTATCGGTTCTGTAACAAATCCGCGAACATACGTAAATCATCCGGCGAGTCTCGAGCGCGATGGCTCAGGTCTGTTCCTCGCCCCGCCCCATGGGCGGCCTGACGCACGGCAGGGCCACGCGCACCAAGTCACATCAGGCGTCGTAGGGTTCGGGGCGCGGTGGCGGCCGGGCCGGTCAGGTCCCCGCACCCACGCTCTCGACGCCTGCGGCAACACCGGCCCACCATCTGGCGGAAGGGCCGCATCATCGGCGGCTGGACCCGGTCACGGCCGGCCCGCGTCCTGCGGACCCGACGGCCCCGCTCCCGTCGTCCTCCATGGCGGTACGGCACGAGGCGAGGGGCCGGGATGCGCTCACCTCCCGGCCCAGGAGCGGCTCGTCGTGCCTGCAGCCCGTCACCTCGCCGCCCTGCCGGGTTGCACCCTCCCCGACGGCACCTCGGGCTCCCACCGCCGCCCCGCCACGGCCTTGTGGAGGCCGCCACCGCCGCCGAACGGATGGCGTGCCAGGGCGGCCCTTCCCCCGCACACCCGACGTGATGGGTCCGTCACGCCGCGCGCCTTCCGGAAACCTGCACATCGTGTGCGCGATCGTGGCTGCCCGCCCCCTTCGGCCTGCGGTATGACGGATATATCCCGTCTGGTTGGTGGGGGTTCGGTCCGTTTGGTTCTGTGTAAGCAGCGGGCGGCCCGTATGTGTTACTCGATCTTGTGAAGAAGTCGTCACTATTCGGTGAATCAAGCTGCACGTCAGTCGTCAGAGGTGCCCGTCCGCCCGTGATGGGGCGTCAATGGGATTGGGCGCGCAGCCCGTTCGCGTGCTTACATCTTGCGCATTGCGGCAGTCGAGAATGGCGGCCGAGTTTCGGGCCGCCCAGCCCGCCGCAAGAATGCATTCCTCCCCCCAATGAAAGGTGCGCATCATGCGTAACGACATCGAGACCCGTGAGATCGCCGACACCGAGCTGGACGCCGTCTCCGGCGGCCTCATCAGCGTGTCCGGTGGCCTGGTCGGCGCCGTGACCAGCGATGTCAGCAACGTCGTGGGCGTCGTGGGCTCCCTCGGCACCGTGCAGGCCGCGCACGGCATCGTTTCCCACGTCCCCGGTCTCGTCACGGGCCTCACCGGCGTTTCGGTGAACACCGGTCGCGCCGGTCTCTGATCGGGATATGCCCATGAACCCCGGAGTTTCCCCCACGGCTCCGGGGTTCCTGGCTGCCCACAAGCCCGGCCGATACGAATGCAGTTGAAGGAATAGTCCGTGCAGTTTCGCCAAAAGGCTCTTTCCAAGCTGCAATCGCCCGAAGAACTCGACTTGCCCGTCCGCTTCGCGCGCCCGCAGGGGCGGCTCGTCCTGGCCGTCACGGTCATCGTCATGGCCGCCGCGAGCTTCTGGGCCTTCACCGGCACCGTGTCCTCCAAGCTGAGCGCCCCCGGCGTCCTCACCCAGGCCGAGGGCAGTTACGTACTGCAGACCCCGGTCGCGGGACAGGTGACCGGAGTCCTCGCCGAGGAGGGCCAACTACTGGCCGCCGGAGCGCCCCTGCTCAACGTCCGCACGGAGCAGGGGGACCGCCCCGTGCGCGTGGTGACCGGCGGGCGGTTGACGACCCTGGTGGCCAAGGTGGGTTCGGTCGTCGCCACCGGCGCGGACGTGGCGACCGTGGAACGTGTGAAGAATCCGGGGGACCCGCTGGTGGCCGTGCTGTACGTGCCGGCCGACAGCGGCTCGGCCATCCCGGTGGGCGCCCCGGTCGACCTGAGCGTCCAGTCCGTCCCGCAGCAGCAGTTCGGCATGCTGCGCGGCCGCGTCAAGGCGGTGGGCCGTGCGCCCCAGACGGGGGCGCAGATCAGCGGTTTCCTCGGCGACAGCGGACTCGCCGAACAGTTCTCCCGCCACGGCAGCCCGGTCGCCGTGCTCGTCCAGCTCGAACGCTCCTCCTCCACCAAGTCCGGCTACCGGTGGTCCTCCGCGGACGGGCCCCCGTACGCCGTCGACTCGAGGACCCCGCTCACCGGCGCCGTCCACCTCGCCGCGCGCCGCCCCGTCGACTGGCTGCTGCCATGACCGCGCCGAACACCGCGCAGACCGGGGCGCCGCAGACCGCGCCGCAGCTCCCGCCCGCCGGCCGCCGGCGCCACCGCCCCGAGCCCAAGGGCGGCGCCCGCCGCAGGCCCGCGCCCGCTCCCAGGGGCAGGACGCCCCGCCCCGTCCGCACCCCCACCGTGCTGCAGATGGAGGCGGTGGAGTGCGGCGCCGCCGCCCTGGCCATGGTGCTCGGCCACCACGGCCGCTTCGTCCCCCTCGAAGAACTGCGCATCGCCTGCGGCGTCTCCCGCGACGGCTCCCGCGCCAGCAACCTCCTGAAGGCCGCCCGTGGTTACGGGCTGAAGGCCAAGGGCATGCAGATGGACCTGGCCGCGCTCGCGGAGGTGAGCGCCCCGGCCGTCCTCTTCTGGGAGTTCAACCACTACGTCGTCTACGACGGCATGAGCCGGCGCCTCGGCCGCAGGGGCGTGTACGTCAACGACCCCGGCAAGGGCCGCCGGTTCGTCCCCATGGACGAGTTCGACACCAGCTTCACCGGTGTCGTGCTCACCTTCGAGCCCGGCGACGGCTTTCGCCGCGGCGGCCGCAAGCCGGGCGTCCTGGGCGCCATGCCGGCCCGCCTGCGGGGCACTTCGGGCACCATGGCCGCAGCCGCGATCTCCAGCCTCCTCCTGGTGGCCGTCGGAGCGTCGGTGCCGGCCCTGAGCCGCACGTACATCGACATGTTCCTCATCGGGGAGCAGACGTCCCTGCTGGGTGTCCTGTTCGCCTCGATGGCCGTCGCCCTCCTGCTCACCGCGACCCTCACCGCCCTGCAGCAGGCCAATCTGCTGCGCGGGCGCATCATCTCCTCCACCCTGGGCAGCGCCCGCTTCTTCCGGCACCTCCTCAGACTTCCGGTCACCTTCTACTCCCAGCGCAACCCGGCCGACCTGGTCCAGCGCCTGCAGTCCAACGACGCGGTCGCCGAGACCCTCGCCCGGGACCTGGCCGCCGCGGGCGTGGACGCCGTGGTGGTCGTGCTCTACGCGGTGCTGCTGTGGACGTACGATCCACAGCTCACCCTCGTCGGCGTTCTGATCGCGCTGCTCAACGTGGCGGCCATGCGGATCGTGATCCGGCTGAGGGCCACCGGTACCCAGAAGCTGCGCGCCGAGAGCGCCCGGCTGACCAACACGTCCTACAGCGGCCTCCAGCTCATCGAGACGATGAAGGCCACCGGCGGCGAAAACGGCTTCTTCCGCCGCTGGTCCGGACAGCACGCGGTCACCCTGGACGTGCAGCAGCGGCTCGGCGTGCCCAGCGCGTGGCTGGCGATCGTCGCGCCCACGCTGGCGGCGTTCAACAGCGCGCTGATCCTGATGATCGGCGGCCTGCGGGCGGTGGAGGGGCACCTCACCGTGGGTCTGCTCGTCGCGTTCCAGGCCCTGGTGACCAGCTTCACCGCGCCGATCTCCCGGCTGGGCGGCGTCGCCGGAAGGATCCAGGACTTCGCGGCCGACGTCGCCCGCCTCAAGGACGTCGAGAACTTTCCCGTCGACCCGGTCTACATGCGGCGCGAGCCCGCCGCCGGCACCCGACGCCTCAAGGGCCACGTGGAACTGGACCACGTCACCTTCGGCTACAGCCCGCTGGACGCCCCGCTGCTCGAGGACTTCTCGCTCTCGGTCGGACCCGGGCAGCAGATCGCGCTCGTCGGCGGGTCCGGAAGCGGCAAGTCCACCGTCTCCCGGCTGATCTCCGGCCTCTACACCCCCTGGCAGGGAGCCATCCGCATCGACGGGATGCGGCTGGAGGACATCCCGCGCGGCGCGCTGGCCGCTTCCGTCTCCTTCGTCGACCAGGACGTCTTCCTCTTCGAAGGCACCGTCCGCGACAACGTCACGCTGTGGGACCCCTCCATCCCGGACGAGGCCGTCGTCGCCGCCCTCGAGGACGCCGCCGTGCACGACGTGGTCGCCCGCCGCCCCGGCGGCATCCGCAGCCGCGTCGAGCAGGACGGCCGCAACTTCTCCGGCGGCCAGCGCCAGCGCCTGGAGATCGCACGGGCGCTGGTGCGCCGCCCCAGCGTCATGGTGCTCGACGAAGTGACCAGCGCCCTGGACGCGGTGACCGAGCAGGTCATCATCGACAACCTGCGCCGCCGCGGCTGTGCCTGTGTGGTCATCGCCCACCGGCTGAGCACCGTGCGCGACAGCGACGAGATCGTGGTGCTCGACCGGGGCACCGTCGTGGAACGCGGGCGGCACGAGCACCTGGTCGCCGCGCAGGGCCCGTACGCCGCATTGGTCAAGGAGTACTGAGGTGACGCACGCGCACCACGCCCCCACCGCCACCGCCACCGTCGGCCAGTCGGGCGGGGTCCCGGACCCCGTGGTCGCGGCCTTGGGCGCACTGGGCTCGGCGGTCGACTGCACGGGCCTGCGCAGCCTGTCGCTGGAGGGCCCGCTCGTCCTGTGGCTCGTCGTGCAGGGTGAGTTGGACCTGTTCGCCGTCGACGCCGCGCAGGCCGGGCACTGGCACTTCCTGGGGCGGCTGGAGCCGGGCACGCTGCTGCTGGGCCCGGCCGAGGGCCCGGACCACACCCTGGTCGGCCGGCCCCTGCAGGGGTGCCGACTGCGCCGCATCGAACTGCGGGAGCTGTACCGCCCCGAGGGGCAGTACGCCGCCGCCGGGGCACAACCGAGCCCCCTCGAGGACGCTTTCGCACGCGGCGTCGGCCGCGGCCTGCGCGTGCTCTACCAGGCACCGCTGGACGGCAGCGCCCCCACCGTGCACGGCGGAGCCGACGACGACATCCTGTGGATGCAGATCACCCCGGGCAGCGTGCAGTACGGCGCCGTGTACGAGACGGAGGCGGTGGGCACGCTCCTCGTCGACGCGGCGATGTGGCAGGGCATGGTCGACCAGCAGTACCGGCTGCTGTACGCCCTGGACGGCTGGATCGAACAACTCGAGCGCGCGCACGAGGACCGCACGGCGGCCGGGATCGAGGCGGGCCAGGCAGCCCGTACCCAGGCGGACCGGACGCTGCTGGCGTCCATCTCCCGCTCGGGCCGGGATTCCCACCGGAACGGGCGCGCCGACGTGACCTTCGCCGTGTGCCGCCTGGTCGCCGACGCGAGCCGCATCACCCTGTCCGAACCGGGCGCGGCCGACGCCACGTCCGAGCAGACGGATCCCGTCGAACGCATCGCGCTCGCCTCTCGGATCCGTACCCGCGTGGTCAGGCTCGGCGGGCGCTGGTGGCGGGAGAACAGCGGCCCGCTGGTGGGCCGGCGGGAGAAGGACGCCGCGCCGGTCGCCCTGCTGTGGCGGCGCGGCGGCTACGAGGCGGTCGACCCCGCCACCGGCACGCGCGAGCGCATCGGCAAGACCAACGAGAGCGCCTTCGAACCGCGCGCCGTCATGCTGTACCGACCCCTGCCCGAAGGACCGGTGGGCCTGCCGGCGCTGCTCCGCTTCAGCGTGCGCGGCACCCTCCCGGAGCTGCGCAGCGTCATCCTGGGCGGGCTGGTCGCCGTGGTCCTGGGCGCACTGGTGCCGATCGCCACCGGCCAGGTCCTCGGCCGCTACGTCCCGCAGGCCGAGAACGGCCTCATCGTCCAGAGCGGGCTGGCACTGGTCGCGACCGGCATCGTCTCGGCCGCCTTCATGCTGCTGCAGAACACCTCCCTCCTGCGCATGGAGGGCCGTATCGAAGCCACCCTGCAGCCGGCGGTGTGGGACAGGCTGCTGCGGCTGCCGACCAAGTTCTTCGCAGGCCGCTCCACCGGCGAACTGGCCGGCGCGGCGATGGGCATCAGCGCGATGCGTCGCGTGCTGTCCGGCATCGGCCCGGTCTGCGTACAAGCGGGCGCGGTCGGCACGATGAACCTCGTACTGCTGCTCCTCTACAGCGTGCCGCTCGCGCTGGCGGCGCTCGCCATGCTGGTCGTCATCGCGGCGCTCTTCCTGGGCCTCGGGCTGTGGCAGCTGCGCTACCAGCGCCGGCTGATCAAGCTCGGCCACCGGCTCAACAACCAGGCCTTCCAGACCCTGCGCGGCCTGCCCAAGCTCCGCGTCGCCGCGGCCGAGAGCTTCGCGTACGCCGCCTGGGCGCGGGAGTTCGCCCGTACCCGCGACCTGCAGCAGCGCATCGGCCGGATACAGAACGTCATCACGGTCCTGGGCGCCGTCTACCTGCCGCTGTGCACGCTGGTGATGTTCATGCTGCTGGCCGGACCGGCCCGCGGCGCCATGTCCGCCAGTGAGTTCCTCACCTTCAGCACCGCGCTGACGATGCTGCTGTCGTCGGTCACGCAGCTGACCGGTGCGCTCATCTCGGCCGTCGCGGTGCTGCCGATGTTCGAACAGATCAAGCCGGTCCTGCGGGAGACTCCCGAGGTGGGCCGCTCCAGTACCCGACCGGGTGAGCTGACCGGCGCCATCGAGGCCAAGAACCTGTCCTACCGCTATGCCGCCGACGGCCCGCTCGTGCTCGACGACGTCAGCTTCCGCATCGGGCGGGGCGAGTTCGTCGCGGTCGTCGGGGCCAGCGGCTGCGGCAAGTCGACACTGCTGCGGCTGCTCATCGGCTTCGACACACCCGCTGACGGCAGCGTGCTCTACGACGGCCAGGACCTGGCCGCGCTCGACCAGGCGGCCGTGCGCCGACAGTGCGGCGTCGTCCTGCAGAACGCCCAGCCCTTCAGCGGCTCGATCTTCGACTGCATCCGGGGCGCCGGGGCGTTCTCGCTCGAGGAGGCGTGGGAGGCCGCCGGGATGGCGGGCCTGGCGCAGGACATCAAGGCCATGCCGATGGGGATGCACACCATGCTGTCCGACGGTGGCGGCACCGTCTCGGGCGGCCAGCGCCAACGGCTGGTGATCGCCCAGGCGCTGATCCGCAAGCCGCGCATCCTGTTCTTCGACGAGGCCACCAGCGCGCTGGACAACGAAGCCCAGCGCGTGGTCATCGAGTCCACCCGCACCCTGCGCGCCACCCGCATAGTGATCGCCCACCGCCTCTCCACGATCATGGACGCCGACCGTGTGCTCGTCATGTCGGACGGCCGGATCGTCCAGCAGGGCTCACCCGCCGAACTGCTCGCCGACCCGGCCGGCCTCTTCCACGACCTGGTCCGCCGCCAACTGCGTTGACGGGCCGTGAACACGTCCGGGACTGAGGAACGAAGACGAACGTGCTGGAAAGCGTCCTCGAACGCCTTCCAGCACGTCGTCTGCCAGGTCTTCCCGTCGTCGTAGCTCACGGACACGGTGAGCGACGTGAGATTCTTCCCGGCCGCCGAGCCTTGCACGGTCACCGGGATCTGGACCGACTTGCCCCCGGTGCGCGCGAGGCGAGGTCGTCAGCCGGTACTCGGCATCGGTGGCATCGACATTGAAGGGCTGCCCGCCGCTCAGCGGGTCGTCGTTCTCGCCGACCTTGACGCCGTCGCGGTACAGCGTGGACGTGGCCGGGGTGTACCGCGAGCGGCCCATGTGGCTTGCCGTCGGCGAACAGCGGCAGGGCGCCGATGAGCTGCTGCTCGCCCGTGGCCGGGTCGGGCGCGGTGCGGAGACATCGACCGCAAGGGCGAAGCGAAGCCGTGTGGACGCGGGGCGTGAGTCAGGCGTCCCAACCACCTCGTAGGTGGTCTGGACGGAGGAGACAGCCCGGCAGCCAGTCGGGCTCTACCTCCAAGCCCGGTCCTTCAGGGCCGGGTCAAGTTGACAGGGCGAGAAGGCTGCGCAACGCGAGGCTGACGCCCACGCCGAGGACGGCGAGAGCGGTGAGGACCGTCGCGTAGCGGGTGTAACGGCGCAGGGAGGGCAGGCGGCGTTCGCCAAGCGCGGCGAATCTGCTTCCGCCGCTGGAGAGCAGCAGGCCGGCGGCGGTCAGAGTGAGGGCCATGCCGAGGCCGTAGCCGAGGACGAGCAGGACGCCGAAGAACGTCCGGCTCAGGGCGATGGCGCCCAGCAGGACGACGAGGGCCGACGGGCTGGGCACCAGACCAGCCGCGAGCCCTGCGCCGAGGAGCGCGGGGAGGCCGGTGCGGCGCGGCCTCCTGCCCTCACGGGAGCCGGCCTCGTGCGCGGGGTGGCCGAGGTGGCCGGGGTCGCCGTGGGAGCCGCGGTCGTGCGAGGGGCCGGTCGCGTGCCGGTGTACATGACCGTGGGCGTGGTCATGACGGTGGCCATGCGCGACGTGCGTGTGTTCCGGTGTCTCGCTGGGTGCGTCCCCATGGCTGTGCCCGTGGTGCCAGTGTGACGGGGGCCGTCCCGTCCGTAGGGCCCGTACCGCCGTCACGGCCAGCACCATCCCCAGCGCCGCGATCACCGCACCGCTGATCGCCCCCAGCCATGCCAGCAGTTGCTCCCCGACGAATCCGCCGCCCGCGGTGAGAATCAGGCCCATGGCCAGAACCCCGGCGGTGTGGGTGGCCGTGACCGTCGTCCCGACCGCGAGAG
Organism: Streptomyces sp. NPDC060031; assembly: GCF_042736805.1. Lineage (NCBI taxonomy): Bacteria > Bacillati > Actinomycetota > Actinomycetes > Kitasatosporales > Streptomycetaceae > Streptomyces > Streptomyces sp. NPDC060031. The sequence goes on along the minus strand of NZ_JBHWVM010000001.1, from coordinate 131,690 downwards.
CGGCGCGGACGCCGCCTTCCCGGCGGGCCAGGCAGGCGGCGACGGCGAGTTTGGCGTGCCCGGGCAGCGCCGCGTGGCACGCTCCCAGGAGCAGGGTCAGCAGGACGGCGAGGAGGCCCACGGGCAGGGTGAGGTCCCGGCCCGCGGTCAGGCCGGTGAGCCGTTGCTCCAGGGCCGGAAAGAGCACGGTGCCGCGGTCCATGGCCTGAACTGCCGGCACCCCGTCTGGTTTCACCGGCCCCGGGGCGCCGGGAGCGGCCCCGTCCACCCCCGGCTGCGTACGCAGCTCCGCCTCGGCAACATCGAGCGGCTGTTCGTCCCCGTCCCGCGGGTAGCGGCGCAGCACATCGCTCGGGCTCTTCGAGGGAACCGACGACTCGGTCAGCCGTACGCGGTCGCCCGCGACAGCGGTGATCTCCTTCCAGCCGGTACGTGCCACGTCCGCCCCCGAGGCGAAGGTGACGTCGGCGGGCCGGGAGAGATCGGCAGCAGCCCGCAGGGAGCAGGCCAGCCGGGCGACGGGCACTCCCGCCGCCCCTTTCCCGTACGTCAGGGTGGAGCGGCCCACCTGCCAGGCGATGCGCTCGCCGCCCACCGAAATCCGCGTGCGGCCGGCGAGTCGGGCGCACCGCTCGGCTGCCCGGTCCGCCGCTTCCGCCGCAGAGATCGTCCCGTCGCCGTCGGCGTCCGTCGCTTCCTCGTCCTGCGCGGTGGGAATCTCCGCACTGTCGACGACGGCGGTGTCCTCGATCCGGTCGTGCGACAAGCGCAGTCCGTCGTAGTGGTTGACGCTGAAGTTGCCCAGCGGGTGGGCTTGGGCCGTCGGTGCGGCGGTCAGGCCGAACAGCACCAGCAGGGGCGCCGCGACGACCGCCGCACGGCAAGGAAGTTTCATCGACTATCCGTCTCCGTCAAGGCGGTACAGGGAGAGGCGCGGGTTCAAGGCGACGGCCTCGCTCAGATGACGGGATCCCTCGGGCATCGCGAGTGCCCTCTCGATCGAGCCCCGGTGGTAGCGGAACAGCGCGCTCTTCCAGCCGGTCGCGGCTGCCCGGCGGGCGTAGGCGAGAGCCTCGGTGTTCTGGCCCGCGCGGTGCAGTGCCCACCCGAACGCATCGGCGACGATGACGCTCCGGGCGTGCTCCCACTCTCTGCGCGCGAGCTCCACCGCGACCTTCGGATCGCCGTGATCGGCTGCGTAGAGGATGAGATGCGGGTCGACGGGTCCGCCGTCCGCGCGGACCATCCGTACCTGCGCCGACAATGCGGCCCGCTCGCTCCCCTGGCGGGTGTCCCCGGTCGCCCGCCGAAGCTCCAGTGCCTCCAGCAGGAACTGTGGCATCGGCGTCCGTTCGACGAGCCGCGCGTACAGCTCAAGTGCCCTGCCGGTGTGCCCGCGTGCGGCGGACACCCGGGCGATTCCGGCCTGCCCGTACGGATGGTCCGGTACGGCGGCCAAGGCGCGCCCGTAGTGCCGCTCCGCCCGGTCCACCTCGCCCCGGGACCAAGCCAGGTCGCCCAGGCGGGCCTCCGTGAAGGCCCGTTCGTCCTGTGTGACCGCGCTGTCCACGGCTCGCTGGAGCGCGATGGCGGCGTCCTCGGGCCTCCCGCCGGTTTCCAGGTCGTACGCGGCTCTGCTGTAGGCGGCCGTGGCCGGCGCGATGTCGAGCATCCGCTGGACGGCCGCCCGCGCCTGCGGATAGTTCCCGAGCTGGATCTCGGCGTCGGCCAGCACGGCGTACCCGTCCGGCCGGTCGGGTGCCATCCGGGTGGCGCGCAGCCCGTACTCGCGCCCCTGGGCGAACTCGTGCCGGGCGTTGGCGAGCAGCCCCTGACCCGTCACGGCCGCGTAGTTGTCCGTGCCGTCGAGGGCGAGGGAGCGGCGCAGCGCCTTGTCGGCGGCGCCGAGCCGGCCCGCGTCGAGGGTGGTGCGGGCCTGCTCGATCTCGGCGCGCGCCAGGCCGGCCCAGGCGGCCGGGTCGTCGGGGTACGCCTCTGCCCTCTTGCGGGCGGCACCGGCGGGGCTGATGCCCGCGCTGCGGGCGCCCGCGGGCGCGGCGGCGGCCTGCGGCCGGGAGGTGTCAGGACCGAGATGCAGAAGTCCCGCCACGCACCCGGCCACGGCCACCGCCGCGCCCACGGCGGTGATCAGACGCCTCACGGGCCCGCATGGGGGAGATTGAGGTAAGGGAAGACGGTCTGAGCGTCGGCGGGCTCCAGAGCGACGACCGGCTGGGGGAGCAGTCCCGCCGCGGACGGCCCCGCGGGCTCGCCCTCCAGCATCCGGATCAGCGGCCCGTCGATGTTGTCGTTGAGCCGCCGGCCGTTCGGGAAGCCCTGGAGATCCCCGTCGAGGACACCGTGTGCTTTCGGGCGGGTGGTGACGGGGGTGCCGAGGTTCAGGCGCAGTTGCTCGGAGAGCACGATGCGCTCCGGGTCGGCGTCGGCGTTCATCGTGTGGGTGTTGAGGTCGAAGCCGAACGGGGCTCCGTTGTCCTTGCCGATGCCCTTCAGGAACAGGGCTTGGATGTCGTGGCGCGGGGTCGCCGGTGCTTTGCGGCCCTGTGCCCTCTCGATCCGGTGCGGCGGTACGGGGTCGAGGGTCGCGGCCAGGAAGTCGCCCTCCAGGTGGTCGTCCTTCGGTACGCGGGCCTGGAGCCGGTCCTCGGGCCCGCCGGGCGTGGCCAGCCCGATGGTGGAGCCGAACAGGGCGAACGCGACGTGCGGGGTGCCCTGCCGGGAGACCTGCCGGAAAGCGGGGGCCTGCTCCGCCAGACCGCGGTCCAGGTTCGCGCCCTGCCGGGAGACGGACGCCCACACGCCGACGACCGGGTTGCGCTTCGGGTCGCCGTTCAGGGCGACCTCGTTCTTGGGCACTTGCAGGACCAGACTGTTCACGTTCAGCGCCGACAGGGGCTGGGCATCGGGCAGCCACCCCGGCACCGGGCCGCGGGTGCCGAGCGTGTACAGGCCGAAGACCTGGGTGTCGGCCTTGAACGACTCCGCCGCCTGCGTGGCCACGGTCTGGCCGCCCCCGGGGAGCTGGCGGATCGCCTGCGTCCGCAAGGCGCCGTAGTCGGGCATCAGGACCCGCCCGGTGTGGGTGGGGGAGGCGATCGCGTCCTTCAGCAGCGTCTGGCTGACACCGCCCGCCCTGACCTTTTCCAGGGTGTACTTCTGGCGTACCCGGAGCGACGGATGGTCGAGCGAGCTCACCGGCAGGGGCCCGACCTTCGGCCCTGTCCCGAAGGGCCTGCGGTCCTCGTCCCGGAAGGTCCAGCGGTAGGTGGTGTCGGGCGCCCCGTCACCATCGGCGTCCGTGTGGATCTCGTAGCGCGCACCGGTCGCGAACGGGAAGTCCACCAGCGCGTTGGCCGCGGTACCGGGCACTTGGAAGGGGCGGACGTTCGCGATGAGCGTGACCATGTCCGCGTTGTCCGGGCTGGTGAAGGCGTACACGTCGGTCAGGTCCGCCGGGGAGTCGAGCACGGTCGACGGGGCGTCGATGTGCCCGCCCGCCTCGCTGGTGCCCGTGAACTGCCCGGACAGGGCGGCGGCGGTGAGCGCGGCAGTGGTGACGGCGAGGGCGGCGAGCCGCCGACGGGACAGTGGGTTGGTTCCGGACTCGGGGGTTCCCGGCACGCGTGTCTCCAGGGCTGTGGGTGGGGGGAGTCGCTCCAGCCAACAGCGCATGTGATCTTGGCGCGACCCTTACGTGTCACACGCCACTCGTCGCGTGGGTCTTTCCCCCCGGATGGAGTAACAGGCGGCCCTCGCGGTCGCAAAGCCATGCATCGATGGACATACTCGCCGTGAAGTCGATCTTCGTTCGCGTCGTTTTCCCGGCGCTGAACTCGGCTGCCCGTTCCCACTGTTGGACCTGTCCGGGGAAGAGCTCCGACGTCTTCCCCACCCCTCACAGACTGGAAACGCCGTATGCGTATGCACGCACTCCGCCGTCTCACCGTCCTCGCCGCCGTGGCCGCGCTCGCCGTACCGTTCGGCCTGACCTCGGCCGGAGCGGCCGCCCGGCAGCCGGCCGACACCATCCGGACGGCAGCTGCCGCCGCGCCGCTGCCGGGCCTCTACATCTCCCCCTGGGGCGATGCCCAGGTGGCCGTGGGCGACGAGACCCTGGCGTGGATGGAGCGCGAGGGCATCACTCTGGAGGCCGTCAGCCCGTTCGTGATGGACGCCGACGGCCGTGGCTTCAGCATGCCGATCGGTTCAACCGCCGGTGACCGCCTCGACTCCAAGGGCCGCATCTTCTACCCCGGCGGCCTCAAGCTCCACCACCCCCGATCCGGCAAGACGATCACCCTGAAGTCGACGTTCATCCGCGTCATGCCGACGCCCGCCTACTCCGCGGGTGTCTCGGTCGACGGCGAGGCGCTCTCCGAGGAAGTCACGGTCGCCGAGTCCACCTACACCGAGGTCATGTTCGGCGCCCGCCCGAGCACCACGGGCTTCCGCATCAAAAAGGCGCCGTTCTACGTCACCCAGGACGCCGCGAGCCTCTTCGCGTCGGTCACCGGAGCCACGGCCCCGCGCGTCGGCAGCCTCTTCGGCACGCTCACGCCCAACTTCGACTACGTCCCGAAGGCGGCGAAGCCGCCGACGGTCCCCACCCTCCCGTAACTCGGGCCACGCCCGGCACGCGCCACGGTTCCCGGCCGCTCCGGGCACGAAACCTCCGCCCCGCCGAGCTGCCCGGCGGGGCGGACCCGGGCCCGCGGACCTGACGGCCGCGGCCGATCCGCGCCGAAGCCCCGGTGGGCCGGGTCAGGTCTCCTCGGCGGGGTCCAGCGCGGCCAGTGCTGCCGCCGGGTCGGCGGACGACGGGCCTGCCGGGATCCACCGGCCGGCCTCGCGGCGGTACGGCCACCAGCGTCCCTCCCGGCCCAGCCGCAACTGCCGGTCGGTGCCCGGCTCGGTCCAGCGGGCGCGGACCCGGCGCAGCTCCGGCGCGGCCCCAGCCGGTACGTCCGGTGCGCCCGGTGCGTCCGGTGCGTCCGCCCAGGCCGCGGCGAGGGCCGCCCGGGCGCGGGCCAGCGTCGCCCGGTCCGGCGTCCAATCGTCCTCCAGCGCGGCCAGGGCCGGTGCCGCGCCGAAGCCCCAGGCGAGAACGGCCAGGTCCATGGCGGCCCGGTTCCTGTCGGTAGCCGCCGACAAGCGGGAGCGGACCCGGGAACCACCGCCCTCGGCCGTGAGTCGTACGGCGTCTTCGCCAGGGGTGAGCGGGGGCGGCTGCGCTCGCTCCGCATGGGCCGGAGCGAGCGCCTGCGCCAGCAGCCGGTGGGCCTGCGACGCCGCCGCACGCGCGAGGAACTCCACCGCGTCGACGTCCAGGTCCGCCGGCGCCGCCTCGGCCTCCGTGTCCAGGGTCGGCGGCTGGCCCGGTGCCTGGGGGAGCCTCGGCAGCGGGGGCAGCGGCGGCAGGGCTCCCCGGTCGGCGGCCGCGTACGCCTCGGCGGCCGGGATCCCCGCGTCGCCGGTTCCGGCGCCCGCACCTCCCGCCCCGGCCGGGCTGTCCGGAGGTGCCGCTTCCGCGGTGCTGCGTTCCTCCAGCTCGTCCAGCAGATCCCGCTCACCGCGGCCGCGCAGGAGCAGCAGCACGAACGGATCCTGGTCCAGCAGCCGGGCCACCTGGTAGCAGAGTGCCGCCGTGTGCGGGCAGTGGTCCCACTCGCCGCAGTCGCAGCGCGGGTCCAGATCGCCTATGCCGGGCAGCAGTTCCACCCCGGCCGCCGCCGCGTCCTCGGCCAGCTCCGGCGGCACCTCCTGGTCCAGCAGCGCCGCGATGTGCCCCGACTCCGCGGCCGCCAGAGCGAGCAGCAGATCCCACTGCGCTTGCGTGAACTCCTGCACCAGCACGTCGGTCCGGTGCGCCGTGCCGTCCCGGTCGCGGACCACCGCCGTGAGCCCGCCGGGGCGCACCGAAACGGCCCCGACCGCGCCCGTGCGCGCGTACTGGCGGCCCTGCCTGACCTGTTTCCCGTCGAGCGCGCTGTCCTCCAGGGCGCGCAGCCAGGCGTGGCCCCACCAGGTGCGGGCGAAGCCGCGGCCGGGGTCGGGAGGGAGGGCGGCGAACGTCTTCTCGTACGGATCCCGCGTGCTCACCGGTTCACTCCCCAGGGGTCGCGCGCAGTGCCACGAGCTCGGCCAGCTCGGCATCGGTCAGTTCGGTCAACGCGCCCTCGCCGCCTGCCAGGACCGCGTCGGCCAGGGCCCGTTTGCGTTCGAGCAGCCGCGCGATGCGGTCCTCGACGGTGCCTTCGGCGGTGATGCGGTGGACCTGTACGGGTTGGGTCTGGCCGATGCGGTAGGCGCGGTCGGTGGCCTGTTCCTCGACGGCGGGGTTCCACCAGCGGTCGTAGTGGACGATGTGTGCGGCACGGGTGAGGTTGAGGCCGGTGCCGGCGGCTTTGAGGGAGAGCAGGAAGACCGGGACCTCGCCGGCCTGGAAGCGGTCGACGAGCTCCTCGCGGCGGGGCACCGGGGTGCCGCCGTGCAGGAGTTGGGAGGCGATCCCGCGCGCGGTGAGGTGTTTCTCCAGGATCCGGGCCATCGTCACGTACTGCGTGAAGACCAGCACCGAACCGCCCTCGGCCAGGATCGTGTCGAGCAGTTCGTCGAGCAGCGCGAGCTTGCCCGAGCGGGCGGCGGTCGCACTGCTGTGCTCTGTCGAGCGGTGTTCTTTCAAGCTGTGTTCTTTCAAAAAGTGCGCCGGATGGTTGCAGATCTGCTTCAGCGAGGTGAGCAGTTTGACCACCAGCCCGCGCCTTTCCATCCCGTCCGCCTCCGAGATCGCGGCGAGGGTCTCGCGTACGACCGCCTCGTACAGGCCCGCCTGTTCGCGGCTGAGCGTCACGGTGTGGTCGGTCTCGGTCTTCGGCGGCAGCTCGGGGGCGATCCCCGGGTCGGACTTCTTGCGCCGCAGCAGGAACGGCCGTACGAGCGCCGCCAGCCGGGCCGCCGCCTGGGGGTCGCGGCCGCTCTCGACGGGCTCGGCGTAGCGCGTGCGGAAGGTGCCGAGCCGGCCCAGCAGGCCGGGCGTGGTCCAGTCGAGGACGGCCCACAGCTCGGAGAGGTTGTTCTCCACCGGGGTGCCGGTGAGGGCCACGCGGGCGGGGGCGGGGAGGGTGCGCAGGGCCTTGGCGGTGGAGGAGCGGGGGTTCTTGACGTGCTGGGCCTCGTCCGCGACGACCATGCCCCAGGGGGCCGCGGCCAGGCGGGGCGCGTCCAGGCGCATCGTGCCGTACGTGGTGAGCACGAAGCCGTCGGCGAGGCCGTCGAGGGTGCGGCTCGCGCCGTGGAAGCGTCGGACGGGCGTGCCGGGCGCGAACTTCTCGATCTCCCGCTGCCAGTTCCCCAGCAGCGACGCCGGGCACACGACGAGGGTCGGGCCGGCGGTGCCTGGGTCCTGGGCGCGGTGCAGGTGGAGGGCGATCAGGGTGACGGTCTTGCCGAGGCCCATGTCGTCGGCGAGGCAGGCGCCGAGGCCGAGTCCGGTCATCCGCGCGAGCCAGCCGAGACCGCGGAGCTGGTAGTCGCGGAGGGTGGCGCGCAGGGCTGCGGGCGCCTCGGGCACCGGTGCGCCGGGAGCTTGCGGATCGGTGGTGAGCAGGGCGCGCAACCGCTCCAGTTGACCGGCCGCCTGTACGTCGACACGTGCGCCGTCGAGCTCCGCCGAGCCGGTCAGTACGGCGGCCAGGGCGTCGGCGGCCGACACCTTGCGCTCCTGGTGGGCGCGGGCCCGCCGGGCCTCGGCCGGGTCGATCAGGACCCACTGGTCGCGCAGCCGGACCAGGGGACGGTTGGCCTCGGCGAGCCGGTCGAGTTCGGCGGCGGTCAGGTCGCCCTGGCCGCCGAGGGCGTAGCGCCAGGTGAAGGAGTGCAGGGCCCCGGGCAAGAGCAGGCGGGGGAGATCGGAGGCAGGTGACGCGGTGCGTGACGCGGTGGGTGACGCGGGGGGCGAACTGGCGGGTTCGCCGACGACCGCCCGCGTGGTGAGCGTACGGGCGAGCCCGCGCGGCCAGTGCACCTGCACCCCGTCGGCGGCCAGTGCCCGGGCGGCGGCGCCGAGCAGCTCGGTGACCTCCTCGTCGGCGAGGTCGACGGCGTCGGGGACGGCGGCGCCGAGCAGCGGAGTCAGCGGGGGCCACAGGCGGGCGGCGCGGCGCAGGGCGCGCAGGGCGTCCATCCGGGCCCGCGGTGGAAAGGCGGCCGCGGCGGCGCCGGAGCCGGCCCAGACGTCGGCGGCGTCGGCCACCAGGGCGGCGTCGGCCAGGCTGTGCATCTGGAGGACCGCGCGGAAGGCCGGGCCGGGGGCGGGCGCGTCCTCAGAGGCGGCCTCGGCGGCCAAGGCGGCCTCGTCCAGCTCGATCCGCAGCGAGATGCGGACCCCCGCGTCGTGCCCGGCGGCGACCTCGGCCGCCCAGCCGCGCAGATCGGGGCGGTGCCGGGGCGCCACGGCGGCGTAGGCGGCCCCGCCGGCGGCGGTTGGCGCCGCGGGGGAGCGGGGCAGGGTGTCGGCGACGGCGTCGAGGAAGGCGCGCAGCAGCGGCTCCGGCGTCGGCAGCCGCGGCGGGCCCGGCGCGTCGAGCGGGACACAGTGCGCGGCGGGCGGCATGGCGGCCGCGAGCTCTCGGACCTCCTCCAGATCGGCGGCTTCGAGGGGCCCGAACCGCCAGGCGTCGTACCCGGCGGGGCTCAGCCCGGGCAGCAGCAGCCCGCGCGCGGCGAGGCGCAGCGCGAGCAGCGCGGCGGCACCCCAGAAAACGGTCGCGGAGACAAGCGTGGGGGCGTTCGCGGAGACGGTCGCGGGCGTGGCGACGTTCGCGGGGGCGTTCGCGGACTCCGGCGCCGAGGCGGCGGCCGCGCGGGCGCGGGTGAGCAGCGGCAGCGCGGCCGCGACGGGCAGGACGAGGGCGTGTACGGAGGTGCGCCGCAGACCGGCGGTGACCACGGTGAGTTCCTCGGTGGAACCGCTGCCGCCGACCGCGGCCGGAAGACTGCCGCCGCCCACCGCGGCCGACGGGCCGGCATCGGCTCCGTCCGGCCGCCAGAAGGCCATGCGGCCGCCACGTGCGGGGTCCGCGGGCAGGAAGACGGCGTGGAAGTGGACGAGGCTGGAGATCTCGGGGAGCACGCGTTCCTCACACTGGACTGCTGGAGGCGGAGCGGACGAGGTTACCTCGCGCCCGGCTCCCGGTCGGGGGAGGCGGGCCGTGACCCGGGTCACTTCACGGAGTGTTCGCGCGACCGGGAACGCGCGGCCGAAACCGTGCGTTGTGTGGAGTAGTGGTCGACGTAGGAGGAGGTGTCCGCAGATGTCCACGAGCGGAAAGGTCGCGGTTGCCGGAGTTGTGGCAGCCATCGTGCTGTTCTGGGCGGTTGGGTTCTGGGCCGGCCTGTTGGTGCTGATCGGTGTGCCGGCGGCTGCCTACCTGCTGCTGGACTCCTCGCAGCGCCGTAAGGTGCGGGGTATGTCCAGGAAGCGCATCGGCCGCTGACTGCGGCAGGGGGGACATTCATGAACAGCGCTACCGACACCGCGCGGACGGCGCAGGTCACTGCCGTCAGTAGCAATGGCGTGTACTCGTTCACGAAGCCCACGCGCGAGCACATCACGCTCCACGCCGGGCTCGGCGTGGAGGGGGACGTGCACGCGGGAGTCACCGTCAAGCACCGCTCTCGCGTGGCCCAGGACCCGACGCGGCCGAATCTCCGCCAGGTTCACCTGATTCACCAGGAGCTCTTCGACGAGGTGGGCGAAGCCGGCTTCAAGGTCGAGCCGGGCCAGCTCGGGGAGAACGTGACCACGGCGGGCATCGACCTGCTCGGCCTGCCGACGGGGGCGCTGCTGCACCTCGGCGACGAGGCGGTGGTGGAGGTGACCGGCCTGCGCAATCCGTGCCTGCAGATCGACAACTTCCAGCACGGACTGCTCAAGCGGCTGGTGAGCCGCGACGCCGAGGGCCAGGTGATCCGCAAGGGCGGGATCATGGGCGTGGTCCACCAGGGCGGCACCATCCGCCCCGGCGACACCATCACGGTGACCCTGCCGCCCGAGCCGCACACCCCCCTCGACTGCGTCTGACTTCGAGCCACCCCCACCGACCCCCACCGACCCCCACCGCTCCCCGGCGACCGGCATCGGCCACCGGGGTGCGGAGGGAGCGGCGGCGGGATCTCAGTAGTAGTCCCGCATCAGCGCCGTGGCCCACTGCGGCTGGCTGAGTGCGCCGCGCGGGCCGAATTCGGTCATGTACGGCTTGAGGTCGAGCACCGGCGTGCCGTCCACCGCGTCCAGTCCCTCCACGTGGACCTCCAGGCCGTCCACCTTCAGGATCCTGCAGCGCGAAACACCCAGCCGGTTCGGCCGGTTCTTGCCGCGCTGGGCGAAGATGCCGACCAGCGGCCAGTCCGGATTGCCGCGGGGGTGCCGGGCGCCCGTCTCGATCTTTTCCACCGGCACCCGGTCGAAGTGGTACACCACCTCGACGTGCGAGAAGTCGGCCAGCCCGTACAGGGCCTCCGGGCCGAACCGACCGCCGTCCAGGCGGATCACCGCGCTCTCCCGGCCCCAGTCGTCGTCCACCGTCTCTGCGCGGCCGCCCACCACCACACCCACCGGTTCCACCAGCACAGCTTTCCCCTAGTCTTCCTCGTGCCTTTCACGTGCGGTGCGCCGCGTGTCCGGCATGCCAGCCGGTCCGGTCCCGTTCCGTGCTTGTCCGGCGTGCCCCCGTGCCCGGAATGCTCGGTGGCCCGGCCGGCCGCGGGCTCAGGCCGGCCGCACCGCGATCCGGTCCAGCTCCGCCAGCAGCCCGGTCAGCTCCGGCAGTTCCGCGGCCCCGTCGTGGGGGACCTGCAGCACCTCGCCCGGCTCCTCGTCCAGCAGGACGAAGGCGGCACCCGTGGTGCGGGCCACCAGTGACCAGCCCGGCCCGTCCACCCGCAGGGTCCGCGCCTCCTCGCCCGCGAAGGAGGACCGCACCCGGCCCGGCGGCGGCGGGCTCTGCGTGTAGTCCACCGCCTCCTTGAGCGCCCGCGCGAGCCCGGGATGCGCGGCGGCCGCCTCCCCGCCGTCCGTGGGCACGCGCCCGCTCCAGTCCGCCCACTCCCGGGCGATCTGGTCCGCCCCCATCCGCCGCTGCACCGGCCCCCACGCCTCGGCCGAGGGCGGAGCCAACGGCACCCGGCCGGTGCCGTCCGCGCCCTGCTGCGGATCGTGCGGCTCCGGGATCCCGGGCGTCGCCACCGCGAGCTCCAGCGGCCAGCCCGCCAGCGAGACGACGATGCTCCGCTCGTCGGGGGACAGGTCGTACTCCATGCCGCAGTCCCACGAGGCGATCGCCATGGCCACGAGCGAGACGTCGTCCACGACGACCGTCCAGCGCGCGCCGTCCTCGTCCTGCCCGAGCACCAGGCCGTACCCATCCGGCGCCGGACGCACGCCCAGCAGCGAGCAGGCCTCCGGGAAGTCGTCCCCCAGGATGCTCGGGAACTGCGCGGGGGTCAGCAGCACGGCCGTCAGCACGTACAGCGAACCGCCGTCCTCCTCATCGGACACGTGGCCTCCCGGTCTTCCTCGTCGGCGCACCCTAACCAGCCGGTAACCCGCGCGTCGAGAGCTATCGGGCAGCGATTTCCAAGCCCGCTACCTGCACGTAGAGTTGGGGACCCGCCACAGAAAGGGAACCCCGGTGCAGCGTTACGACCGGCTGAGGGAGATCCTCCGTCTCGACCCCGACAAGGACTTCCTCGCCATCTACCGGCTCACCGCCACCTACGAGTTCCCCTGGGACTTCACCCGCGCCCTGGAACTCGCCCTCTTCCGGACCTACGCCGTCCCGAGCATCGGCAGCCTGCTCGCCGAGACCGCCGAGTTCACCGACCGCTCGCAGAAGCGCTACGACGACACCGCGCTGCTGCTCGACGCCGTCGTGGAGCACGGCTTCGAGTCCGACACCGCGCGCACCGCGATCCGCCGCGTCAACCAGATGCACCGCAGTTACGACATCGGCAACGACGACATGCGCTACGTGCTGGCCACTTTCGTGGTCATTCCGGCGCGCTGGCTGGACGCCTACGGCTGGCGCCTGCTGACCGGCCACGAGCGCCGGGCGTGCGCGAACTACTACGCCACGCTCGGCCGCCACCTGGGCATCACGGACATCCCGGACTCCTACGAGGAGTTCGAGGCGGCCCTGAACGCCTACGAGGAGGCCCACTTCGGCTGGGACGAAGGCGGCCGCAAGGTCGCCGACTCCACCCTCGACCTGATGGCCTCCTGGTACCCGGCGCCGCTGGCCCCCGCCGTGCGCCGCGGCAGCCTCGCCCTCCTCGACGAGCCGCTGCTGCGTGCCTTCCGGTACGAGGCCCCGGGCGCCGGCGTCCAGCGGCTGGTCCGGGGCGCACTGCGGCTGCGGGGGCGCGCCGTCCGCCTGCTGCCCCCGCGCAGGGCCCCGCACTACGCCCGCCAGAACCCGGAGATCAAGGGCTACCCCGGTGGCTACGACGTGGGCGAGCTCGGCACGTTCCCGGTACCCGGCTCGGGCGGGTGCCCCGTGCCGCATCCGCGCCGCTCGGCCGAAGCGGATGCCCAACCTCCGGCCTGATCCGGATCGCCTCCGCGGACCCCCGGGCAAGGGGCCGACGTACAAGAATCCTTCAGGGCCGCCGGACCGCCACCGCCAGGAACCGGGCGTCCTCGTCGGCGTACGAGGTCATCTGCCAGCCCGAACCGGCCAGCAGCGGGCCGAGGTTGTGCTCGGCCCGCATGTCGTCCGGGGTCAGCTCGCGGCCGTGTCGTGCCGCGAGGGCCGCTCGCCCGATCGGGTGGAACAGCGCGAGCCTGCCGCCGGGGCGCACGACCCGGGCGAGCTCGCGCAGGTTCGCCGCCGGGTCGGGCAGGTGGGCGATGAGCCCCGCCGCGAACACCGCGTCCAAGGCCGCGTCGTGCAGCGGCAGCCGGGCCACGTCCGCGAGCAGCAGCGTCCCCTGCGCGGCCCGGCCGGCCCGCTGTGCGGCGGCCAGCATCTGCGGGGTGAGGTCGGCGCCGAGCACGGTTCCCGACGGGCCGACCGCCGCCCGCAGCGCGGTCAGCGCCCGGCCGGTACCGCAGCCCGCGTCGAGCACCCGGTCCCCCGGCCGCAGCCCGAAGCCGGCCACGGCGGTCGCGAAGGCGGGTCCGTCCCCCGGGAACTTGCGGTCCCAGTCGCCCGCGCGCGCGCCGAAGAACTCCTGAACATGCGTGTGGTCTTCGCTCATCCGCCCATGATCCCCCACCGCGCTCTGCGGCCGACGGCTGCGAACCGTGCGGTGTACGGAGCCGGGCTGTGCGCACCGTGTGCAAGGTGGCACGCGGCGTGATCGAAGGTGAACGTAGCTGTGTCATATTCCAGCAGTTCCAGCGGCTTTCGAAATGCGCCCCTTGTTCGCCCCCTCACCCGGACTAGCGTCCGGTGGCCATGGGACACCTGGACCACGCCGCCTATGGCTGGCTTACCCCCGTGCTGTCATACGTGATGGCATCGATCGGCGCTGCCCTCGGGCTGCGCTGCACCGTCCGCGCGCTCGCCGCGACCGGACCCTCCCGCCGCAACTGGCTCGTCACCGCGGCCTCCGCCATCGGCACCGGCATCTGGACGATGCACTTCGTCGCGATGATCGGCTTCCACGTCACCGGCACCGAGATCCACTACAACGTGCCGCTGACCATCCTCAGCCTCCTCGTCGCCATGATCGTCGTCGGCGCCGGCGTCTTCGCCGTCGGCTACGGCAGGGACCGCGGCCGCGCCCTCGTCCTCGGCGGCCTCACCACCGGCCTCGGCGTCGCCAGCATGCACTACCTCGGCATGGCGGCCCTGCGCCTGCACGGCGACATCTCCTACGCCCCGCTGACCGTCGGGCTCTCGGTGGCCATCGCAGTCCTCGCCGCCACCGCGGCCCTGTGGGCCGCCCTCAACATCAAGTCCCCGGTGGCCGTCGCCGTCGCCTCACTCGTCATGGGCGCGGCCGTCACCAGCATGCACTACACCGGAATGCTCGCCGTCGCCGTGCACGTCACCCCCTCGGACCAGGCCCTGCCCGGCGCCACCGCCATGCAGTTCATCTTCCCCCTGGCCGTCGGCCTCGGCTCCTACCTCTTCATCACCTCCGCCTTCGTGGCGCTGTCCCCGACGGCAGACGAGCGGGCCGCGTCGGCGTCTGCCTCCGCGTCGGCTTCCGCTTCCGCTTCGGCCTCCGCATCCGCTTCCGCCGCGCGGCACCCGGGGGAGCGGTCGGCGCCGGCCCGCTGAGGCCTCGCTTCCGGTCATGTCCGCACCCGCACCTGCACCGCACCCGCACCCGCACCACGCCCGTACCGCCCCGGAACGAGGAGTCCATGCGCACACCCCGCAGAACACCGGAAGCAGCGGCGCCGCGGCTGCCCGCGCACGCGGGCGGTCCCGGTAGGGGAACCGGCCGACGGGCCCATGCCGGTCCGCCCGCCGAGGAGTCGGCGCAGAGCGAGCCCACCCGCCCGGGCGGACCGGCCGGACCCGCCGAGAGCGGTCCCCGGCTGCGGCTGCGTCCCGGCACCGTCCGCGCGAAGATCGTGTCGCTGCTGATGGTGCCGGTGGTCTCGCTGCTGGCCCTCTGGGCCTTCGCCACCGTCAGCACCGCCCAGGACATCGCCCGGCTCAGCCGCGTCCAGCAGGTCGACGAGCAGATCCGCACGCCCGTCGCCGCAGCCGTCGCCGAGCTGCAAGCCGAACGGCGCGCCGCCGTCCGGCTGCTGGCCGACCCGGCCGCCGCCGCTGCCCCCGGCGCCGCCACCGACCGGGCCGCCGCCCTGGAGCAGCAGGCGCGCCGCACCGACTCCGCCGTCCGGCGGCTGCGGCTCGGAGACCGGAACACCGTGGCCGACACCGGCGACCACGGCGGCGGTCTCGTCGCCCGGCTGCGCGGCTTCGTCGCGGCCGCCGAGGAGCTCGGATCCGCCCGCACGGAGATCGCGGACCGACGGGTCACCGCCGACGCCGCCTACGACACGTACACCCGCGTGCTCGACTCCGCGCTCGCCGTCGCCAGTGCCCTCTCCGGCGGTGGCCAGGACGCGGAACTCGGCCCGGAC
This sequence comes from Streptomyces sp. NPDC060031, assembly GCF_042736805.1. Lineage (NCBI taxonomy): Bacteria > Bacillati > Actinomycetota > Actinomycetes > Kitasatosporales > Streptomycetaceae > Streptomyces > Streptomyces sp. NPDC060031. The sequence continues at coordinate 116,563 of NZ_JBHWVM010000001.1, read as the reverse complement.
GCCCGGGTCCTGCTGGAGTTCGGGCGCGCCGGGGAGGAGCTTGCACGGGAGGACGCGCTGCTCGCACTGCCGGGTCAGCGCAGCGCCGAAACGCTTCGCCGCCTGACCGGGGCGATCGAGACCCGCCGCGCGCTGACCGACGCCGCGGCCCGTGACCTGCCCGCCGCGCAGCAGGCCGCCTGGCAGGCCGTCGCCAAGGGCGCCGCCTACGCCGACCTCGCCGCGGCCGAGGACCGGGCCCTGGCCGCCGGGACCGGCCGGGACGCCCATGGCACGCCCGCCGGGTGGGAGAGCGCGTACAGCGGGGTCGCCGCCGCGATGCGGGAGATCGAGGAAGCCGCGCACACCGCGGCCGCCGACCGCGCCGAGCCGTTCGCCGCGGGCGCGCTCGGCCCCGCCGGAGCCGCCGTGCTGCTCGGGCTGGCGGCCGTCGCCGCCTCGCTCGTCATCTCGGTGCGCATCGGCCGGGCCCTGGTCGTGGAGCTGGTCTCGCTGCGCAACACCGCCCTGGAGATCGCGCACCGCAAACTCCCGCAGGCCATGGACCGGCTGCGGGCCGGCCGGGACATCGACGTGGCTGCCGAGACCCCGCCCGGTCCGGCGGCCGAGGACGAGATCACCCAGGTCGGCGAGGCCCTGGCCACCGTCCACCGAGCCGCCCTCAGTGCCGCCGTCGAACGTGCGGAACTCGCCGGCGGGGTCAGCGGTGTCTTCGTGAACCTCGCCCGGCGCAGTCAGGTGCTGGTGCACAAGCAGCTCACGCTGCTCGACTCCATGGAGCGGCGGGCCGACGACCCGAGCGAGCTCGGGGACCTCTTCCGCCTCGACCACCTCACCACCCGGATGCGGCGGCACGCCGAAAGTCTGATCATCCTGTCGGGTGCGGCCCCGGGGCGCGCCTGGCGCATGCCGATCCCGCTGACCAACGTCGTACGGGCCGCAGTCTCGGAGATCGAGGACTACCCGCGCGTCGAGGTCCGCCAGCTCGCCGAAGCCGCCGTGATCGGCGGCGCGGTCGCCGACCTCACCCACCTGCTCGCCGAACTCATCGAGAACGCCACCCAGTTCTCCCCGCCCCACACCAAGGTCCGGGTCAGCGGCGAGCCCGTCGGAGCCGGCTACGTCCTGGAGGTCGAGGACCGCGGTCTCGGCATGGGCCGCGAGTCCCTGAGCGAGGCCAACCGGCGCATCGAGCAGTCCGAGGCGCTCGACCTCTTCGACAGCGACCGCCTGGGACTGTTCGTGGTCAGCCGCCTCTCGGCCCGCCACGGTGTGAAGGTGCACCTGCGCACGTCACCGTACGGCGGCACCACCGCCGTGGTGCTCCTGCCGCACTCCCTGCTCCAGGGCGCGCTCACGCCCGGCACCGGTGGCGGCGCGGAGGCTGTGGAGGCTGCGGCTGCGGCGGTGGAGGCCGTCGAGCCGGAGCAGCCGCCGGCCATGACCCTCGTACGGGAGGAAGCGCGCGGGATCCCGTTCCCGGGCCCGGCCCCCGTACGGGAAGAGCCGCGCCCGGCCCCGGTGGCGCCGCTCCGGCCGCGCGGCCCCGGGGGCACGGTGACCCGTACGCCTGCCGTGGCGAGCGCGCCCGGCCCGACCGTCGCCGCGGCGGCGGCGGCGGCGCCGGCATCGGTGTCGGCATCGCGCTCGACCTCGGGCCCGGCTCCGGCTCCGGCTTCGGCTTCGGCTTCGGCTTCGGTGACCGAACTCCCGCGCCGGGTGCGCCAGGCCAGCCTCGTCCCGCAGTTGCGCGAGGCCCCCGCCCCGAAGGGCCCGGATGGCACGCCGCCCGCGCAGGACCCGCCGGGCCGCAGCCCCGAACAGGCGAGGGACCGGATGGCGGCGTACCGGGCCGGCTGGGTGCGCGGCGCCCAGGAGAACTCCCCGAACGCACGCAGCGATGGCGATGGCGAAGCCGAAGCCGAAGGAGAACAGCGATGATCGAACACCAGAGAATCGACCTCGACGGCGTCCGCAGGTCCGGCGAACTGGACTGGCTGCTCGACGACATGGTGCTCCGGGTCCGCGAGGTCCGGCACGCCGTCGTCCTGTCCAACGACGGCCTGGCGGTCGGTGCCTCCAGCGCGCTCAGCAGGGAGGACGCCGAGCACCTGGCGGCGGTGGCGTCCGGCTTCCACAGCCTGGCCAAGGGGGCGGGCCGGCACTTCCACGCCGGGGGCGTGCGCCAGACCATGGTGGAGATGGACGAGGGGTTCCTCTTCGTCGCGGCCGCCGGCGACGGCTCCTGCCTGGCCGTGCTCAGTGCCGCCAGCGCCGACATCGGGCTGATCGCGTACGAGATGGCCCGGCTGGTGAAGCGGGTCGGCGAGCACCTGTACACCCCGCCCCGGTTCGCCGCGCGCCCGCCGACCGTCGGCTGAGGGCGGCCCGGCATATGAACGGCCAGTGGTACGACGCCGACGCGGGCCCGCTCGTCCGTCCGTACGCGATGACCGGCGGGCGTACGCGGCCGGGGCCCCACGGGGTCCGCTTCGACCTGATCGCGCTGGTCGTCATGGATCCGGGCGGTGTGGACGCGGCGGCCGAGTCGCTGCTCGGGCCGGAACACCGGGCACTGCTCGGGCTCTGCCGCGACGAGACCCAGTCGGTGGCGGAACTCGCCGCCGACGCGGACCTGCCCGTGGGCGTGGTGCGGGTACTGCTCGGGGACCTGCTGGAGGCCGGGCACGTCAAGGTCAGCCGGCCGGTGCCGCCGGCGCAGCTGCCGGACGAGCGGATTCTGCGTGAAGTCATCGAGGGATTGCGAGCGCTGTGATGGGACTGCACGACAACGGCTCCGCGGGGTGGACCCCGGCTCCGGACCCCGATCCGGCCCCGGACGCGGAGGGCGACGGTGAACTGGCCGCGCTCGCGCTGAAGATACTCGTGGCGGGCGGCTTCGGGGTCGGCAAGACGACACTGGTCGGCGCGGTCAGCGAGATCCGGCCGCTGCGGACGGAGGAAGTGCTCAGCGAGGCGGGGGAACTGGTCGACGACACGGGCGGGGTCGACCAGAAGACCACCACGACCGTGGCCATGGACTTCGGCCGGATCACGATCCGCTCCGGGCTGTCGCTGTACCTCTTCGGTACGCCGGGGCAGGACCGGTTCTGGTTCCTCTGGGACGAGTTGTCGCAGGGCGCGCTGGGCGCGGTGGTGCTCGCCGACACGCGGCGCCTGGAGGACTGCTTCCCGGCGGTGGACTACTTCGAACACCGGCGCATCCCGTTCGTGGTCGCCGTCAACTGCTTCACGAACGCCCGGCGGTACGGGGCGCACGAGGTGTCGCGGGCCCTGGACCTGGACCAGGGGACACCGGTGGTGCTGTGTGACGCGAGGGACAAGGACTCGGGAAAGGAAGTGCTGATCAGGCTGGTCGAGTATGCAGGGCGGGTGCACACCGCGCGGTTGCTGGACTCCGTGGAGCCGCAGGCCGATTCCGTGTGAACGTGTGAACGTGTGAAGCGACCCGCGGCGGCGGTGGGCCGGGGGTCAGTCGGCGATCCCGGATTCGGAGATCACCTTGTCGATGCGGACGCGGACGAGGAGTTCGCCCGGGACGGCGTTGCGGCGGCCGAAGGCCCCCGCGCGCTCCTCGCCCATGTAGCGGGCGGCGATCCGCGTCGCCCGGTGCAGCGTCTCGTCCGCGTTCCCGGCGTATTCGGTGATGTCGGCGCGGCCTTGGAGGACGACGTGGGAAAAGGGCGGCCGGTCGTCGTCCACGCAGAGCGCGACACGTGCGTCCCGGGCCAGATTGCGCCCCTTGACGGTGTCCTTGCCGGTGGTGAACAGGAAGGAATCGCCGTCGAGTACGAACCAGATCGGAGCGATGTGCGGGCTTCCGTCCTCGCGGACAGTGGCCAGTTTGCCGGTACGGGTGGAATGGGAGACGAAAGCCCGCCATTCCTCTTGAGTCATCTTGTTCGCCATGGCTCCATCCTCCTTGCCGGAAAGCCCCTGGTGGGGAAGGCTTGCGCCACGACTACGCGGGGTGGGGCGCGGCCATGTCGGCCGCGTCAACGGGGAGGGGCTGGAAATGGCACTGGACAAGCAGCTCGACTGGCTGCTGGACGACCTGACACGGCGTGTTCAGCAGGTGCGGCACGCGGTGGTGCTCTCCAACGACGGCCTGGTGACGGGCGCGAGCGCCGGGTTGGCGCGGGAGGACGCGGAGCACCTGGCGGCTGTCGCCGCCGGGCTGCAGAGCCTGGCGAAGGGGTCGGGACGGCACTTCCGGGCCGGTGAGGTACGCCAGACCATGGTCGAGTACGACGAGGGGGTCCTCTTCGTCATGGCGGCGGGCGCGGGCAGTTGCCTGTGTGTGCTGAGCGCCGCCGAGGCCGACATCGGGCAGGTCGCGTACGAGATGACGCTGCTGGTGAACCGGGTCGGGGAGCACCTGGGGGTCGCGGAGCGGCGGATCACTGGCGGCTGAGGGGCTGGGCGGGGCCATTGACCTGGGTTTTCCGGAGTTATCCACAGGCCTCGCCGGGTTTCGTCGCGCTGAGTTACGGTCTTCACGCAGAGTAATCGCCGCTCGTGGGGAGGACCGACCGTGATGACACCGATGGACACCGTGGTGCGCGACGACGTCGCCGTGGATGCGCGCATGGACAAGGACATGGCCGCCGATGCTGTTGCTGACGAGGGCACAAGTGCGGACGTACTGGTGGGCGGCGTACAGGCCGCGGGGGAGCTGGGGCTGAGCCGGAGCGAGTTCGCGCGCGCCGTCCAGCTGGGAATCGTGCGCGCCGCGCCGCCGACCGCCGCCGGGGCCGCGCGCTTCAGGCGCCGTGAGCTCGAGCGGGTCCGCTCGGCCGGAGGCTGCCCCGACGCCTTGCGCGAGCGAGTGGAGACCGTGGCCGGGGCGCAGGCCTCGGCCGCCGTGACGGGGGTCGGCCCGAGCCGGTTCACCAGGCTCGCGCGCTGCGGCCACGTCACCCCGGTCGGGTACCGGATCAACCGCTACCGGGCCGTGGTGTGGCTCTACCTGACCGCGGAGCTAAGGGACTTCGCGGCCCGGGAGCCGGGGATGCTGCGCGGGAGCGCACCGCCGACGGACCGGGAGCTGATGGCTGCCAAGGCGGACCTGCGTCCCCGGAAGTGGCGCGAGCGGCATGTGGGGCTGCTGCTGAGACGGACCGCCGACCCCTGGGAGCGGGCGGGCGTACTGGCCTCCGTGCTCCCGGAGGAGGAGGTGCGTCAGGCCGTCCCCGACCCGGCGGAGCGGATCGTACTCGCCGCGCTCGCCCCGCCCCCGCCGTACGGGCACCCGCAGATCCCGGCGGCCGCGGCCGTGGCGGCACGGCTGTTGCTGGCGGAGCCGCCTGACGAGATCCACTGGTACCGCACCAGCCTGGACTTCGCCCTGACCGGGGCCCGCGGTCAGTCGAAGTCGACGGGGGAGAGGGGGCCGACGTAGAGCCAGGCCCCACCCTCGCGGGAGAAGCTGCTGTGCTCGTGCAGGGAACCGGTGTGCCGGCCCTCGCGGTAGTGCGCCCGGAACTCCACCGCCCCTTGCGTCTCGAACATCCCACCGCGCTCGGTGGCCAGGATCTCCAGCCGCTCCCAGCGCTGCCCCGGATCCAGGTCGAGCCCGGCCGGGCGGGTGGACGGGTGCCAGGAGCGCAGCAGGTAGGCGGTGTCGCCGACCGCGAAGGCGCTGAACCGGGAGCGCATCAACAGCTCGGCGGTGGGTGCCTGCCGCTCACCGGAGTGGAAGCGGCCGCAGCACTCCGGGTAGGCGGCGGGCAGCCCGCAGGGGCAGGGGAGGGCCGGTACGGGCATGGGGGCTCAGCTCTTCGGGTGCGGAGGGTGCAAGGGGTGCGGGAGATGAGGAAGGTGAGAGGAGGCGCGTAGGGCGGCGAGAACTACTGCGGTGACACGGCCGGCTTGGCCGACTCGGGCGGATACGGGCGGAAGAGGCCTTCCTGGACCACGGAGACCAGCAGCCTGCCCTCCAGGTCGTAGATGCGACCACGGGCCAGGCCCCGGCCACCGTGCGCGATCGGGGACTCCTGGTCGTACAGGAACCACTCGTCCGCCCTGAACGGCCGGTGGAACCACATGGCGTGGTCGAGCGAGGCCATGTCGAAGCCGCGCATGCCCCACAGCGGTTCCTCGGGGATGCGCACCGCATCGAGGAGGGTCATGTCACTGGCGTAGGTGAGGGCGCAGGTGTGCACGAGCGGGTCGTCGCCCAGCGGGCCGACCGCGCGCATCCACACCGCGCTGCGGGGATCGGCGTCCTTGAGCTCTTCGGGAGTCCAGCGGAGCCGGTCCACGTACCGGATGTCGAAGGGCTGGCGGCGGGCCATCCGCTCCAGGGCCTCCGGCAGCGCGCCCAGGTGTTCGCGGATCTCGTCCGCGACCTTCGGGAGCGCGTCCGGGTGCGGGAAGTCGAGGCGAGGAGGCAGCTGGTGCTCGATGCTGCCCTCCTCCGGGTGATGGAAGGAGGCGGTCAGATTGAAGATGGTCTTGCCCTGCTGGACCGCGGTGACGCGGCGCGTGGTGAAGGAACGCCCGTCGCGCACCCGCTCCACCTGGTACACGATCGGTACCCCGGGGATCCCGGGGCGCAGGAAGTACGCGTGCAGGGAGTGGACCGGCCGGTCGCTCTCGGTGGTTCGGCCCGCGGCGACCAGGGCCTGGCCGGCGACCTGCCCGCCGAACACGCGCTGGAGCGACTCCTGGGGGCTCGCGCCCCGGAAGATGTTGACCTCGATCTGCTCCAGGTCGAGCAGATCGACGAGTCTCTCGGCGGGGTTCGTCATCAGAGGTTCTCCAGTGTCGGGTCCGGCGGTTCCGGCGGGTCAGGCGGTTACGTTGGCGCCGGTCGTCGGCGTCTGGGGGGCGGTCAGAGCTGGCCGAGTTCGCCGACCGAGGTGACCCGGACGATCGCCCGGCCCTCCTCGTCGGAGGCCGCGAGGTCGACCTCGGCGCTGATGCCCCAGCCATGGTCGCCGTTGGGGTCGGCGAAGGTCTGGCGGACGCGCCACAGGCCGTGCGCCGGGTCCTCCTCGATCTGCAGGAGCTTGGGGCCGCGGGCGTCGGGGCCGGTGCCCAGGTCGTCGTACTCGTCCCAGTACCCGTCCATGGCCTCGCCCCAGGCGTCGGCGTCCCAGCCGGACCCGGCGTCGAGTTCGCCCAGCACGTTCACGTGGTCCAGCGCGGCCAGCTCCACCCGCCGGAACATGGCGTTGCGGACGAGGACGCGGAAGGCGCGGGCGTTCGCGGTGACCGGCTTGACCTGGTCGGCCTTCTCCTGCGCCTGCTCCGCCGTCTCCACCTCCGGGTTCGCCAGCTGCTCCCACTCGTCGAGCAGGCTGGAGTCGACCTGGCGGACCAGCTCGCCAAGCCAGGCGATGAGGTCCTGGAGGTCCTCGGACTTGAGGTCGTCGGGGATGGTGTGGTCCAGCGCCTTGAACGCGCCCGCCAGATAGCGCAGCACGATGCCCTCGGTGCGGGCGAGCTCGTAATAGGAGGTGAACTCGGTGAAGGTCATCGCGCGTTCGTACATGTCACGGATGATCGACTTCGGCGAGACCGGGTGGTCGCGCACCCACGGGTGGCTCTTGGCGTACACGTCGTAGGCGTGGAGGAGCAGCTCTTCGAGGGGCTTGGGATAGGTGACGTCCTGGAGCCGCTCCATGCGCTCCTCGTACTCGATCCCGTCGGCCTTCATCGCGCCCACGGCCATGCCGCGTTCCTTGTTCTGCTGGGCGGCCAGGATCTGGCGCGGGTCGTCCAGCGTGGACTCGACGACCGAGACCATGTCCAGCGCGTAGGAGGGGGACTCCGGGTCCAGCAGGTCGAAGGAGGCCAGTGCGAAGGTGGACAGCGGCTGGTTGAGCGCGAAGTCCTGCTGGAGGTCGACGGTGAGCCGGATGGTGCGGCCCTCGGCGTCGGGGGTGTCGAGCTTCTCGACGACCCCGCCGTCCAGCAGCGAGCGGTAGATCGCGATGGCCCGGCGGATGTGCCGCAGCTGGGCCTTGCGCGGCTCGTGGTTGTCCTCGAGGAGGTGGCGCATCGCCTTGAAGGCATCGCCCGGCCGGGCGATGACCGACAGGAGCATGATGTTGGTGACCTTGAAGCGCGAGGTCAGCGCCTCCGGGTCGGCGGCGATGAGCTTCTCGAAGGTGGTGTCCGACCAGGCCACAAAGCCCTCGGGAGCCTTCTTGCGGACCACCTTGCGGCGCTTCTTCGGGTCGTCGCCTGCCTTCGCGAGGGCCTTCTCGTTCTCGATGACGTGCTCGGGCGCCTGGGCCACCACATAGCCCGCCGTGTCGAAGCCGGCCCGGCCGGCGCGGCCGGCGATCTGGTGGAACTCGCGGGCGCGCAGCGTGCGGACCCGGCTGCCGTCGTACTTGGTGAGAGCGGTGAACAGCACCGTGCGGATCGGGACGTTGACGCCGACGCCGAGGGTGTCGGTGCCGCAGATGACCTTCAGCAGACCGGCCTGGGCCAGCTTCTCCACCAGGCGCCGGTACTTGGGCAGCATGCCCGCGTGGTGCACGCCGATGCCGTGGCGGACGTAGCGGGAGAGGTTCTGGCCGAACTTGGTGGTGAAGCGGAAGTTGCCGATCAGGTCGGCGATCTTGTCCTTCTCCTCGCGGGTGCACATGTTGATGCTCATGAGCGACTGCGCCCGCTCGACCGCCTGGGCCTGCGTGAAGTGCACGATGTAGACCGGCGCCTGCCGGGTCTCGAGCAGCTCGGTGATGGTGTCGGTGATCGGCGTGGTGACGTACTCGTACGACAGCGGGACGGGCCTGGTCGCGGAGCGGACCACCGTGGTCGGCCGGCCGGTGCGCCGGGTCAGGTCCTCCTCGAACCGCTTCATGTCGCCGAGGGTCGCCGACATCAGGATGAACTGCGCCTGAGGAAGTTCCAGCAGCGGAATCTGCCAGGCCCACCCGCGGTCCGGTTCCGCGTAGAAGTGGAACTCGTCCATCACGACCTGGCCGATGTCGGCGTACTTGCCGTCGCGCAGGGCGATGGAGGCCAGCACCTCGGCGGTGCAGCAGATCACCGGGGCGTCGGCGTTCACGGAGGCGTCGCCGGTGAGCATGCCGACGTTCTCGGTGCCGAAGAGCTTGCACAGGTCGAAGAACTTCTCCGACACGAGCGCCTTGATCGGGGCGGTGTAGAAGGTGACCTTGTCCTGGGCCAGGGCGGTGAAGTGCGCGCCCGCCGCGACCAGGCTCTTGCCGGAGCCGGTCGGAGTGGACAAGATCACGTTCGCCCCGGAGACGACCTCGATCAGTGCCTCCTCCTGAGCCGGGTACAGGGTGATGCCCTGGTCCTCCGCCCACGAGGAGAAAGCCTCGAAGAGTGCGTCGGGGTCGGCGTTCGGCGGGAGCTGATCAATGAGGGTCACACCCCCCATCTTGCCTGGCTTCCCCCCGGATGAGGGAACCGGCGGCCGGAGGGAAGATCATCGACGGTACGCTGTGCCGTCGATGCGGCCCGAACGAATCCGTCACCAGGGCCCGACCAGCACATGACCGGGGTGGGGAACGACCATGATGGGGCCCGCGCACTCTCTGTCCGGGGCGGCGGCCTGGCTGGGGGTCGGCGCGGCGACAGCGGCAGCCGGGCGTCCGATGCCCTGGCCCGTTCTCGTCGTCGGCGCACTGATCTGTGCCGGCGCGGCTCTCGCCCCCGACCTCGACCACAAGTCGGCGACGATCTCGCGCGCCTTCGGCCCGCTCTCCAAGGGTCTGTGCGAGGTGGTCGACAAGATCTCGTACTCCGTCTACAAGGCCACCCGGGCCCCGCGCGACGCCCGCCGCAGCGGCGGCCACCGCACTTTGACCCACACCTGGCTCTGGGCCGTCCTGATCGGCGCCGGCTCCTCCGCCCTCGCCGTCACCGCCGACCGCTGGGGTGTGCTCGTCCTGCTCTTCGTCCACCTGGTCCTTGCCGTCGAAGGCCTGCTGTGGCGGGCCGCCCGGATGTCCAGTGACGTCCTGGTCTGGCTGCTGGGCGCCACCAGCGCCTGGATACTGGCCGGCGTGCTCGACCAGCCCGGAAACGGCTCCGACTGGCTGTTCACCGGCCCCGGCCAGGAGTACCTCTGGCTCGGCCTGCCGATCCTGCTGGGGGCCCTGGTCCACGACATCGGCGACGCCCTGACCGTCTCCGGCTGTCCGATCCTGTGGCCCCTGCCCATCGCCGGCAAGCGCTGGTACCCGATCGGCCCCCCGAAGATGATGCGCTTCCGGGCCGGCAGCTGGGTGGAGCTCAAGGTCCTGATGCCGGTGTTCATGCTGCTCTCGGGCGTGGGCGGCGCGGCGGCCCTCGGCTTCATCTAGAGGCTCTGGGAGACCATCCGCCAGAGGTCGTCTACCCTGCCCCGTCCCGTACGGACATCATGTGAGCCGACGAGCCGTCGGCTCGCATGACGTCCGGGGGGACCCATGGGCAAGACAGGCAGCACCATCGGCGCGAGCGTGGCGGGGACCCTCCTCGTCCCGCTCGCCGTCGCGTACCGGCCCGGGCGGCTCCGTACCCGGACGGGCCGCGAGCCGGCCGTCCGGGCAGGGAAGTCACTGACCGGCCCGGACGGCGACAACCCGTGCACACGGGCCAGGTGAACACGACCGGACCGCTCGGGCTCCCGGTAGCCGCAGGCGTACTGGCTGGGCACCGCCGTGCACGCCGTACCCTTGGCCGCCGGAGTCGGCGCGCGCAGCGTGGCGGCCGTGCACCGCTTCGGTCTCATGGCCGTCAGCCCCCGCACCCAGGTCGCGGTGCGGTCGCCACGGCCACCACGCACAGCACCAGGTACGGCCCGCCGGAAACCGGCAGGGCCGGCGGAGCGCTCGGCCCGAAACAGACCCAGGGGGAGTCGTGAACAGGAACTAGGACAGCAAGACGCACACGAACAGCGGAGACCGCCCGCGCACCCGGGCAGTCCTCGTGATCGCCACGGCGCTCGCGACGCTGGTGGTGGCCCCGGCCGCGCGAGCGGCCGACGGGGACGCCGCGGCCAAGGGCTGCCGGCCGGGCGTCCGGGTGCTGGAGTCGCTGCCGGGCCCCGGGGAGGTTTCGTGGACCCCGACCACCGAGGTGAAGGGGCTCGGCCCGCTGAACCTCTCGGTCGGCCGTTCCCAGAACAGGCCGCCTACTGGCTCGGCGCCGCCGTGCACGCCGTCCCGATGGCGGCGGGCTACACGGCGGGCAGTGTGGAGGAGGTGAATCGTTTCGGCGTGATGGTCGGCCGACTGACGGGCACCGGCAAGCCGTCGCTCGCCTTCCGCTACTTCCCGGGCCTCAAGGCCGTCACCGTGCTGCCCGGCGGCGAGCAGCACTGCGTCCACCAGCAGCTCACCGGGAATTGACCGGCGAAGGGCGACTTCTCCCCAGCAAGGACGAGCATGACTGTGCGAAACACGAGAACCGCCTCTCTAAGGCCGCCGCATGGGTCGCCGGGCTGAAGAAGGCGGCCGAGGGCAAGAAGCCGGATCCGTCCGGCACGCCCGAGCAGGTCCCGAGCGCCCTCCGGCCGGCGTCCGCCCGTGACGTTCCCTCGGACAATGAAGCCGCGAGCGCCTGGGCCGTCCTCTGCGCCGACACCCGCACGTCGTGGCCGCGCGACCCCGAGCAGTACCGCCGCGACGCGATCCGCGACGAGGCCCGGTATCCGCTGTCCGGCGACTTCGTCCAACATCAAGCCGTGTGTCTTTCGGCCTGACCTGCCGAGCGCCTGCCGGGCAGAAGGCGAGAACCCGCACGCTTCCTGGCCCGAATTCCCCGAGAACGCACGACCGCTCGTGACCCTCAGCTGTCCGGGGGCTTGAGGTGGGGCCTTCCACCGACGGAAGGCTCCACCTCACGTTCGTCACACTCCGCGCCCTGCAAGGAGACCGCTACTGAACGTAGCCATTGTCAACGCGATCGCGGATTCGCCAACCCACTGCTAACGAAGTCGCGGATCCCAGACCGGCCGCTCAGCCAGCCGCTCAGCCGTGCCAGGACCGCCACAGCGCCGCGTACGCGCCGTCGGCCGCGACCAGGTCCTCGTGCGAGCCCAGTTCGCTGATCCGGCCGCTCTCGACCACCGCGATCACGTCCGCGTCGTGCGCGGTGTGCAGCCGGTGGGCGATCGCGATGACCGTGCGGCCGTCCAGCACCCGGGCCAGCGAGCGCTCCAAGTGCCGGGCCGCACGCGGGTCCAGCAGTGAGGTCGCCTCGTCCAGCACCAGCGTGTGCGGGTCCGCCAGCACCAGCCGGGCCAGCGCGACCTGCTGCGCCTGCGCCGGGGTCAGCGCCGTGCTGCCGGAGCCGACCTCGGTGTCCAGACCGGACTCGAGGGCCCGAGCCCAGCCATCGGCGTCCACCGCGCCCAGCGCCGCCCACAGTTCGCCGTCCTCGGCGCCGCTCCGTGCGAGGCGCAGGTTGTCGCGCAGCGAGCCCACGAAGACGTGGTGCTCCTGGTTGACCAGCGCCACGTGCTCGCGCACCCGCTCGGCCGGCATCTGCGACAGCCGAGCCCCGCCGAGGGTGATCTCGCCGGTCCGCGGCGCGTAGATGCCCGCGAGCAGCCGCCCCAGGGTGGACTTGCCCGCGCCCGACGGGCCGACCAGTGCCATCCGGGTGCCCGGCGGCACGGACATCGACACCTGGTGCAGGACGTCCACGCCCTCCCGGTAGCCGAAGCGGACCTCGTCCGCCCGTACGTCCCGGCCCTCCGGCACGACCTTCGCGTCCCCCGCGTCCGGCTCGATCTCCCGTACGCCCACCAGCCGGGCCAGCGAGACCTGGGCGATCTGCAGTTCGTCGTACCAGCGCAGGATCAGGCCGATCGGATCGACCATCATCTGCGCGAGCAGCGCACCCGTGGTCAGCTGACCGACCGACATCCAGCCCCGCAGCACGCAGTAGCCGCCGATCATCAGCACGGAGCCGAGGATCGTCACATAGGTGACGTTGACGACGGGGAAGAGCACGGTCCGCAGGAACAGCGTGTACCGCTCCCACGCTGTCCACTCCTTGATCCGCCGCTCCGACAGCTCGATCCGGCGCGAGCCGAGCCGGTGCGCCTCGATGGTGCGGCCCGCGTCCACCGTCTCGGTGAGCGCCGCCGCGACCGCCGCGTAGCCGGCCGCCTCGGAGCGGTACGCCGACGGCGCCCGCCTGAAGTACCAGCGGCAGCCGATCACCAGCACCGGCAGGGCCACCAGCGCGGCCAGCGCCAGCGGCGGCGCGGTCACCGCGAGCGCCCCGAAGAGCAGCCCCGCCCACACCACGCCGATGGCGAGCTGCGGCACGGCCTCGCGCATCGCATTGGCCAGCCGGTCGATGTCGGTGGTGATCCGCGACAGCAGGTCCCCGGTGCCGGCGCGCTCCAGCACACCCGGAGGCAGGCCGACCGAGCGCACCAGGAAGTCCTCGCGCAGGTCGGCCAGCATCTCCTCGCCGAGCATCGCCCCGCGCAGCCGGACGAGGCGGACGAACAGCGTCTGCACGACGAGCGCCAGCGCGAACAGCAGCGCCACCCGCCCCAGATGGAGCTCGCGCGCCCCCGCCGCGAGCTCGTCCACGACCCGGCCCAGCAGGTACGGGCCGACCATGGAGGCGGTCACCGCGACCGTATTGACCGTCACCAGCACCACGAAGGCCCGCCGGTGGCGGCGCAGCAGGCCGCGCACGTAGCCCCGTACGGTCGCCGACGTGCCCACGGGCAGGGTCGCGGCCGTATCGGGGGCCGCCGGATCGTGATCCGGCGGCGCGATGCCGATCATGCGGACTCCTCGATTTCTGTGAGTGCTTCTTCCATCCGCGCCATCCGCGCCATCCGCTGTTCCGCGTCGGTCTCGCGCGTGACCACCGCCCGGTAGCGCGGTTCGCCGACCAGCAGTTCGCGGTGCGTTCCGGTCGCCACGGCAGCGCCCTCGTGGATGAGGACGACCCGGTCGGCACGGTCCAGCAGCAGCGGCGAGGACGCCAGTACCACCGTCGTGCGCCCGGCGCGCAGGGCCGCGACGCCGTCCGCGATCCGCGCCTCGGTGTGGGAGTCGACCGCCGAGGTCGGTTCGTCGAGCACCAGCACCTCCGGGTCGGTCACCAGGGACCGGGCCAGCGCGAGCCGCTGGCGCTGCCCGCCGGACAGCGACCGGCCGCGCTCGGTGATCCGCGCGTCCATCGGGTCCGCCACCCCGTCCGGAGCGGACTGCAGCAGCGCGTCCAGCACGTCCGCGCACTGGGCGGCGTCCAGGGCGGCCCCCGGCCCGACCGCTCCGGACGCCGGTACGTCGAACAGCTCGCGCAGCGTCCCGGACAGCAGCACCGGGTCCTTGTCCTGCACGAGGACCAGCGTGCGCGCGGTGTCCAGCGCGAGCTCGTCCAGCGCGACTCCGCCCAGTAGCACCGGGGCACCGCCGCCGGCCGGGCCAGCCGCGCCAGCCGCGTCGGCCGCGTCATCGACGGGATGGCCGCCGAGGCGTTCCGCGAGCCGCCCCGCCAGGTCCGGGTCCCCGCACACCACGGCGGTGAACAGGCCCGCCGGAGCGAGCAGCCCGGTCCCCGGGTCGTACAGGTCGCCGCCCGGAGCGGGCGCGTCCGGCACCACGAGGGCCTGCGGTTCGGCGGTGTCCGCCTCCGTGCGGGTCAGCGACAGCACCCGGGCGGCCCGCTTCGCGGAGGGACGGGAGAAGGAGTACGCCATGGCGATCTCCTCGAAGTGCCGCAGCGGGTAGAGCAGGGTCGCCACCGCGCTGAACGCCGCGACGAGTTCACCCACCTCGATGCGCCCGTCCACGACCAGCGCGGCGCCGTACCAGACGACGGTGATCAGCAGCGCGCCCGGCAGGAGCACCTGGATCGCGGAGATCAGCGCCCACATCCGGGCACTGCGCACGGCGGCCTTGCGGACCTCCTGCGAGGCCTCGCGGTAGCGGCTGAGGAACAGCTCCTCGCCACCGATGCCGCGCAGGACCCGAAGTCCCGCGACGGTGTCGGAGGCCAGCTCCGTGGCCTTGCCGGCCTTCTCCCGCTGGAAGTCCGCGCGTTTGGTGGCGCGTGGCAGCAGCGGCAGCGCGGCAAGGGCGACCACGGGCACGCCGATCGCCACGACCACGCCGAGCGCCGGGGCGTAGAAGAGCAGGCCCACGCAGACGAGGACGACGGCGAAGGCGGCGGCCAGGAAACGGGAGACGGCCTCGACGAACCAGCCGATCTTCTCCACGTCGCCGGTGGAGACCGCGACCACCTCGCCCGCGGCGACCCGCCGGGTCAGGGCGGAGCCCAGTTCGGCGGTCTTGCGCGCGAGCAGCTGCTGCACGCGCGCGGCGGCCGTGATCCAGTTGGTGACGGCGGTGCGGTGGAGCATGGCGTCGCCGATCGAGATGGCCACCCCGAGCAGGACCAGGAGCCCGCCGACGAGCAGCAGCCGGCTGGAATCGCGGTCGACGACGGCATCGATGCCCAGGCCCACCACGTACGGCAGTCCGGCGACGCCGGAGAAGTGCAGCAGCCCCCAGCACAGGCTTCTGGCCTGTCCGCCGAGTTGGCCGAGGCCCAGCCACAGCAGGAATCGAGGGCCGGAGCGAGCGTCGGGTACCCCTGGGTCCGGATACGGAAGATCGCTGATCTGCATGACGCCCCATGACTGGTCGAGTGGTTCAAACCGTGCAAGGTTCGCCTTCCGGACCGCCCTCGGGCAATCGATTTTCCGTGGTGCGAAAGCACTCCCGGGCGGTCAAGGACGGGTGGCGCGCTCCAGTTCGAGCAGCACCGAGTAGTAGCTGCGCCCCGTGGCCCGGTCCATGCCGATCTCGCACATCCGGTTCGCCGACAGGTGCGCGTCGAACTGCCGCGCCGTCACCTCCGCCGCCTCGCGGGCCGTCGCGGAGGCGGTCAGCTCCGGGTGCAGCATGCCGCGGTCGCCGGCGAAGGCGCAGCAGCCCGCATCGTCCGGAACCACCACCTCCCGCGCGCAGGCCCCGGCCACCGCCCGCAGGTGCGCCTCGTCGTCCAAGTGCCGCATCGAGCAGGTGGGATGGAGCACCGCCGAGCCGACCGTGCGCCGGATCTCCAGGTGCGGCAGCAACTCCTGCGCCGCCCAGACGACCGAGTCGACGATGCGCAGTTCCGCGTGGAGCGCCCGGTTGTCCGCGGTCAGGTGAGGGACCACCTCCTGCGCGATGCCGAGCGTGCAGGACTCGGCGTCGACCACCAACGGAAGCCGCCCGCCCGCCGTCCAGCCCCAGGCGG
Source organism: Streptomyces sp. NPDC060031 (assembly GCF_042736805.1). NCBI lineage: Bacteria > Bacillati > Actinomycetota > Actinomycetes > Kitasatosporales > Streptomycetaceae > Streptomyces > Streptomyces sp. NPDC060031. The sequence continues at coordinate 100,345 of NZ_JBHWVM010000001.1, read as the reverse complement.
CCGCCACGATGCGGTTCGCCATCACCCGGTTCCCGGCGTCGTACCCCTTGGAGTGCCAGATGGTCGCGCAGCAGGTCCCGGTGACGTCCCGGGGGATCCACACGGGCTTTCCGGCGCGCGCGGAGACCGCCACGAGGGCCTGTGGCAGGGAGGGTCCGGGCTGCCCGCCGGGGCCGCCGAAGATCCGGTTGACGCAGGCCGGGTAGTACACGGCCGAGGCGCCCACCCGCCGGGTCGCGGGCAGTTTCCGGGCCGCGGCGCCGGGGATCTGCGGCAGCCACTGCGGAACCAGGTCGGGTCGTACGGCCTTGCGCGCGGCTCCCGTCAAGGCTTCGAGCAGCCGGTCCCCGACCAGGTCGGTGATCTGGTCGGCGGCGGCCACGGCCAGCCGGGCGGAGGCCTCGACGGCACGGAACCGCCGCGCGGCCAGCTCGGCGGCGCGCTCCTCGCGCGGGCTGTGTCGGCGGTGGCGGAAGTCCTTCATCAGCGCGCCCGTGTCGATGCCGACCGGGCAGGCGAGCTTGCAGGTGGAATCGCCCGCGCAGGTGTCCACGGCGTCGTAGCCGTAGGCGTCGAGCAGGCCGTCGAGCACGGGGGAGCCGGGCTGCTGGCGCATCATCTCCCGGCGCAGCACGATCCGTTGCCGTGGCGTGGTCGTCAGGTCCTCGCTGGGGCAGGTCGGTTCGCAGAACCCGCACTCGATGCACGGGTCGGCGACGGCCTCGACCCGCGGGATGGTCTTCAGGCCGCGCAGGTGCGCCCGCGGGTCGCGGTCGAGCAGGATCCGCGGGGCGAGCACCCCGTCCGGGTCGACGACCCGCTTGGTGCGCCACATCAGCTCGGTGGCCTTGGGGCCCCACTCCAGTTCCAGGAAGGGGGCCATGTTGCGGCCGGTGGAGTGCTCGGCCTTCAGGGAACCGTCGAACCGCTCCACGGTGAGCCGGCAGAAGGCGTCCATGAAGGCGGCGTACCGCTGGACGTCGGCGGGCTCGGCCGCGTCGAAGGCGAGCAGGAAGTGCAGGTTTCCGTGGGCCGCGTGACCGGCGACGGCAGCGTCGAAGCCGTGCTGCGCCTGGAGTTCGAGGAGCGCCTCGCAGGCCTCGGCCAGCCGGGACGGGGGCACCGCGAAGTCCTCGGTGATCAGGGTGGTGCCGCAGGCGCGGGTGCCGCCGACGGCGGTCACGAAGGCCTTGCGGGCCTTCCAGTAGCCGGAGATGGTCCTCGGGTCCCGGGTGAAGGCGTTGGTCACCGAGGCCACGGGCGCGACCAGTTCCAGCCCGGCGAGGACCTCGGCCGCGCGCCGTTCGTACGCGGCGCGGCCCGCCTCGTCCGGGGCCCGGAACTCCACCAGCAGCGCAGTGGTGTCCTTGGGCAGCCCGGCCCAGTCGGCGGGCACTCCCGCGACGCTGACGGAGGCGCGCAGGGTGTTGCCGTCCATCAGCTCGACGGCGAGGGCGCCGGCCTCGTTGAAGAGGGGCACGGCGGCGGCCGCGGCGGGCAGCGAGGGGAAGAACAGCAGCGCGCTGGTGAGTTCGCGGTCCAGCGGGAGGGTGTCGAAGACGACCTCGGAGATGAAGCCGAGGGTGCCCTCCGAACCGACCATCAGCCCGCGCAGGATCTCCACGGGGGTGTTGCCGTCGAGATAGGCGTCCAGGCGGTAGCCGGTGGTGTTCTTGATCTCGTACTTGGCGCGGATGCGGGCCACCAGCCCGGGGTCGGCCTCGATCTCCCTCTTGATGTCCATCAGGCCTTGGCACAGCGCCGGTTCGGCGCGGGCCAGCTCCTCGTCGGCCAGCGGATCCGCGGTGTCCACGACGGTGCCGCCGGGCAGCACGAAGGTGAGGGAGGCGAGCGTGCGGTACGAGTTGCGCGTGGTACCGGCGGTCATCCCGGAGGCGTTGTTCGCGACGACCCCGCCGAGGGTGCAGGCGATGGCGCTGGCCGGGTCGGGGCCGAGGACCCGGCCGTAGCGGGCGAGCGCGGCATTGGCCCGCAGGACGGTGGTGCCCGGCTGGATCCGCGCCCTCCGGCCCCCCTCCAGCACCTCGACGCCGGCCCAGTGGCGGCGTACGTCGACCAGGACGTCCTCGCCCTGGGCCTGGCCGTTGAGGGAGGTCCCGGCGGCGCGGAAGACGACCTCGCGCTGCCTGCCGTGCGCGTACGAGAGGACCGCGGAGACGTCGTCGATGTCCTCGGCGATCACGACGACCTGCGGTACGAATCGGTACGGGGAGGCGTCCGAGGCGTAGCGGACCAGGTCGGAGACCTTCCACAGCACCTTCTCCGCGCCCAGCAGCTCGCTCAGCTCGGTGCGCAGCGGCTCCGGGGTGCCGGTGGCCCGCCGCTCGGGAACCCGGTCGGGGGCGGGGCCGCTGACGGTCCGCGGGCGCAGGGTCCCGGGCTTCGGTTCCAGCAGCGGCATGTGCGACCCCTCGCCTCACTCGTTCGGCCCAGCCCCGGGTCACGGGACCGGGCCGGTGCGTGCGTTCTCAGCAGCGCCGCTCCGCCGGGGCGTCCGCGAGCGCGTTGAGCAGGCCGCCGAGCACCTTGCGCTGAGCGGCGGTCAATGGAGCCAGGATCTCCTCTGCCGCGTCGGTTCGCGCGTTGCGCAGCCGCCGCAGCGTGGCGCGGCCGGTGTCGGTGAGTTCGATCCGTATGACGCGCCGGTTCGCCGGGTCGGGCGCGCGGCGTACGCACTCGGCCGTCTCCAGGCCGTCGACCAGCGTGGTCACGGCGCGGGGCACGACTTCCAGGCGGGCGGCGAGGTCCGCCATCCGGGGCGGCTCGGCGCTGTCGTAGTGCGAGACGAGGCGCAGCAGCCGGGACTGGGCGGGGGTGATTCCGAGTGGCTCGAGATGGCGTTTCTGGATGCGATGGAGCCGCCGGGTCAGGCGCAGCAGCTGCTCGGCCAGGACGCCGTCTGTGGTGTCGGTCTCGGAAGCGGTGCTCATACTGGGAACACTATCAGGACCAGATTCATTGTGAGTATAGGTAACAATGAGCTATGCTCATGCGAGTCTCGTCAGAAGGAGGCCCATGCGCCCCAAAGAGCCCGAGTGGACCCCATCGAAGGAAGCCCTCGACCCCAGCCGCCCGGCCCCTGCGGAGCAGCCCCGTGAGCTGCGCCGCATCGTCGGCCTCTTCCGGCCGTACCGCGGCCGCCTGGCCGTCGTCGGCCTGCTCGTCGGCGCCTCCTCGCTGGTCGGCGTCGCCTCGCCGTTCCTGCTCAGGGAGATCCTCGACGTCGCGATCCCGCAGGGGCGCACCGGGCTGCTCAGCCTGCTCGCCCTCGGCATGATCCTCACGGCCGTCGTCACCAGCGTCTTCGGCGTGCTCCAGACCCTGATCTCCACCACGGTCGGCCAGCGCGTCATGCACGACCTGCGCACCGGCGTCTACGCCCAGCTCCAGCGGATGCCGCTGGCCTTCTTCACCCGCACCCGCACCGGCGAGGTGCAGTCCCGCATAGCCAACGACATCGGCGGCATGCAGGCGACCGTCACCTCGACGGCGACCTCGCTCGTGTCGAACCTGACGGCCGTCATCGCCTCCGTCGTCGCGATGCTCGCCCTCGACTGGCGGCTCACGCTCGTCTCGCTCCTCCTGCTCCCCGTCTTCGTGTGGATCAGCCGCCGGGTGGGCCGCGAGCGCAAGAAGATCACCACGCAGCGCCAGAAGCAGATGGCCGCGATGGCCGCGACGGTCACGGAGTCCCTGTCGGTCAGCGGCATCCTGCTCGGCCGCACCATGGGCCGCGCCGACTCGCTCACCGCGTCGTTCGCCGAGGAGTCCGAGAAGCTCGTCGGCCTCGAGGTCCGCTCCAGCATGGCCGGGCGCTGGCGGATGTCCACCATCGGCATCGTCATGGCCGCCATGCCCGCGCTCATCTACTGGGCTGCCGGCATAGCCCTCCAGTCCGGTGCTCCCTCGCTCTCCATCGGCACCCTCGTCGCCTTCGTCACCCTCCAGCAGGGCCTGTTCCGGCCCGCCGTGAGCCTGCTGTCGACCGGGGTCCAGATCCAGACCTCGCTCGCGCTGTTCGCCCGCATCTTCGAGTACCTCGACCTGCCGGTGGACATCACCGAGCGCGAGGACCCGGTCCGGCTGGGCCGTGCCAAGGGGGAGGTCCGGCTGGAGGGCGTGGACTTCGCGTACGACGCCAAGCACGGGCCCACCCTGAAGGGCCTCGACGTCACGGTCCCGGCCGGTGGCTCGCTCGCCGTGGTCGGCCCCACCGGATCCGGCAAGAGCACCCTGAGCTACCTCGTGCCCCGGCTGTACGACGTGACCGGCGGACGGGTCACCCTCGACGGGGTGGACGTGCGCGACCTCGACTTCGACTCGCTGGCCCGCTCCATCGGAGTGGTCTCCCAGGAGACCTACCTCTTCCACGCCTCCGTCGCCGACAACCTGCGTTTCGCCAAGCCGGACGCGACCGACGAGGAGATAGCCGAAGCGGCCCGCGCCGCCCAGATCCACGAGCACATCGAGTCGCTGCCCGACGGGTACGACACCCTGGTCGGCGAGCGCGGCTACCGCTTCTCCGGCGGCGAGAAGCAGCGCCTCGCCATCGCCCGCACCATCCTGCGCGACCCGCCGGTGCTGATCCTCGACGAGGCCACCAGCGCCCTGGACACCCGCACCGAGCATGCCGTCCAGCGGGCCATCGACAACCTCTCCGCCGGCCGCACCACCATCACCATCGCGCACCGCCTCTCCACCGTGCGCGACGCGGACCAGATCGTGGTCCTCGACAAGGGCCGCATCGCCGAGAGCGGTACGCACGACGAGCTGCTGGAGGCGGACGGCCGCTACGCCGCCCTGGTCCGGCGGGACCGCGAGGCCGAGCAGAAGCCGCAGCCGGTGTCGAAGCCGGAGCCGGTGTCCGTGTCGCAGTCGGCCGCGCAGGCGGGGGAGGCTGAGCCGGTCCCGGTGAACGTGTGATCTGATCGTATGACCGGCACCACACGGGTCGGATGCCAGAAATGTGACACTTTGCGGGTTAGCGTGCCCGTATGCGTCATGAGTACCGGCCGCCATCGCCGCGCCGCTCCAGGCTCACCCGCCGGGGCCGGCTGGCGCTCTTCCTCGGCATGCTGCTCGCGATCGGGGCCGGGGTCCTGATCCCGATGCTGCCGGGCGAGGAAGCGCCCGAGAAGCCGCGCCAGTTGTTGATTCCCGAGGGCTGGCGGGCCCCGCAGGTCTACGCCGCGATCGACCGCGAGCTGAAGCTCCCGGCCGGCTCCGCCAAGGCGGCGGTCGCCACGGCCGCACTGGACCTGCCCGCCGAGGCGAAGGGCAACCCGGAGGGGTACCTCTTCCCGGCCACCTACCCGGTGACCTCGAACAGCACGCCCGCCACCGTCCTGCGGTACATGGTGCAGACGGCCCGCGAGAAGCTCGCCACCAAGGCCGTCGCCGACGGCGGCGAGGCGCACGGGATGACCCCGTACCAGACGGCCACGCTCGCCAGCATCATCGAGGCGGAGGCGGACACCCGCGCCGACATGGGCAAGGTCGCCCGCGTGGTGCACAACCGGCTGGCCAAGTCGATGCCGCTCCAGATGGACTCCACCATCAACTACGCGCTGAACCGCTCCACGGTGGACACCAAGCTGAGCGAGACCCGGATCGACAGCCCGTTCAACACCTACGAGCGCCAGGGCCTGCCGCCCACCCCGATCGACAGCCCCGGCCTGGAGGCCATGGCGGCGGCGGTCGCCCCGACGCCCGGCGACTGGCTGTTCTTCGTCACCGTGAAGGCGGGCGACACCCGCTTCTCGGCCACGTACGAGGAGCACAAGAAGCACGTCGCGGAGTTCAACCGGAACCGCGCCGCGGCCGGACGGGCCGAGGCGGGCGCGCCCGGGGACGCTTCCTGAGGTCAGCGAACGGGCACGGCGGTGGCAGGCGACGGCCCGGGCGCCAGGAGCCGGCGGATGTCCCGGGTGGCGGCGGCGCCCGCGCGGTTGGCGCCGATGGTGGACGCCGACGGGCCGTAGCCGACCAGGTGGACGCGTTCGTCGCGGACCGCGCGGGTGCCCTCGACCCTGATGCCGCCGCCCGGTTCGCGCAGGCGCAGCGGGGCCAGGTGGTCGATGGCCGCGCGGAAACCGGTGGCCCACAGGATCACGTCCGCGTCCACGCGCCGCCCGTCGGCCCAGCCGGCGCCCGTGGCGGTGAGGTGGTCGAACATCGGCCGCCGCTCCAGCACCCCCGACTCCAGCCCGCTCCGGACCGCTTCGTTCAGCGGCAGCCCGGTCACGCCGACCACGCTCTGCGGCGGCAGTCCGCGCCGTACCCGCTCCTCCACCAGGGCCACCGCCGCGCGGCCTTCGGCCTCGCCGAAGCCGCCGTCGCGGAACACCGGGGGCCGCCGGGTGACCCAGGTGGTCTCCGCCGCCACCTCGGCGATCTCCAGCAGGTGCTGCACCGCCGAGGTGCCCCCGCCGACGACGATGACGCGGGCCCCGGCGAACTCCTGTGGCCCGGGGTAGTTCGCGGTGTGCAGCTGGCGGCCGCGGAAGAGTTCCTGCCCCGGGTAGCGGGGCCAGAACGGCCGGTCCCAGGTCCCGGTGGCGTTGACCAGGGCCCGCGTCGACCAGGCGCCGGCCGAGGACTCCACCAGCAGCCGCCCGCCGGCGCCCTCGCGTACGGCCGTGACGTCCACGGGCCGCCGTACGCGCAGGCCGAACCGCTCCTCGTACGCCGCGAAGTACGCGCCGATCACCTCCGAGGATGGCCGCAGCGGATCGGCGCCGGTGAGCTCCATCCCGGGCAGGGCGTGCATGCCGTGGACCTTGCCGTAGGTGAGCGAGGGCCACCGGAACTGCCAGGCCCCGCCCGGGCGGGGCGAGTGGTCCAGGACCACGTGGCCGATCCCCGCCCGCGCCAGGTGATGGGCGCTGGACAGCCCCGCCTGCCCGGCGCCGACGACCACCACGTCCACGTCCACCGCGCCCACCGCAAATTCGTTCACGGTTCTACTAACTCGGGACGGCCGCGGGATCTTCCCGGAGGCGGGGGCGACATCGCCCGACCCGGGAGCAGACCTCCGGCAGCGGCCGGGGGGCAGCGTGGCCGGACCGCGCGCTGGACCCGCCGTCTCCGACATCGGGACACCCGTCGGTGGATGCCGCTGCGCGGGGCCGGGGTGCTCGCTATGGTCGGAGCTCATCAGGGGAGACAGCGGCGAGCGGCGGGGGCGGCTGGGTGGCGCGACGATTCTTCATCGGCATGGGCAGCGGCAGGTACTGCCACCTTCCCCAGGACGAGCAACTCGCCTCCGTGCCCACGGACATCCACACCGTGTCCACGCTCTTCTCGTCCTTCGGGTACACCTCCGTACTCCCCGGCCTCGGCGAGTACGACGGCGCCGAACAGCTCCGCCAGAAACTGCGCCACTGGTCCGCCGACGCGGCCCTCACGGGTGACGACGTGGTGGTGGTCTACTTCGCCGGACACGGCGCCGTCGAGGAGCGCGACCGGCACTACCTGCTCTGCTGGGACTCGCAGGACGCCGACCTCGCCGCCACGGCCCTGGCCACCGAGGACCTCGTCCGCATCCTCTGCAAGGGCGGCCTGCGCCACCTCCTGCTGATCCTGGACACCTGCTCCGCGGGCGCGGGCAGCGCGGACGCCTCCGCGGTCGCCCTGCAGACCATCGTCTACCGGGGAGCCGCGGCCGATGCCTCCGCCGGGCTCTGGTTCCTGGCTTCCGCCCGGCGCAAGGACGTGGCCGACGACGGCGCTTTCGTGACGGCGCTGGGAGGGGCGGTCGTCACCACGACCGAACGCACCGGACAGCGCCAGCAGTACCTCGACCTCACCGAGCTCGTGAAGGCCGTCAACGAGCGCTTCGAAGCCGACGGCCGCGGTCAGCGCGCCGAACTCGCCAGCGGGCTCGTCACCGGACTCGCCCCGTTCCTCGCCAACTCCGGCTACCGCGAGGAGTTACCGCCGCTCGGCACGGACCTGGAGGTCCAGCGCCGGGTCGTCGAACGCGACCTCACCGAGCACTTCGGACCTCGCTCGCGCGGCGTGGAGTTCGAGTCGGAGCAGGGGCTCTACTTCAGTGGCCGGGTGGCAGTCCTCTCGGAACTGGTGGGCTGGCTGACGGCCGCCGACGGTGACGGCCGCGGCCGCGTCGTCACCGGCAGCCCCGGATGCGGCAAGTCCGCGGTTCTCGGCCGGATCGTCGCGCTCTCGGACCCCGCCTACCGGGCCCGGCTCGACCTGAGCGACGTCGACCCGCGCTCCGTGGTTCCCGAGGGCTGTGTCACCGCCGCCGTGCACGCCCGCCACAAGCGCCTCGAAGAGATCGTCGACAGGATCGCCGCCGCCCTGGGCGCCGAGGCGGACGGCGCGGCCGCCCTGCTGCAGGAACTGACGCGGCGCGGCCGCCAGGGGCCCCCGCTGGTGATCGTCGTCGATGCCGTCGACGAGGCCGGCTCCGACACCGCCGCCGATGCGGGCGGCCACGGCGAACCCCGCCGCATCACCCGTGAGCTGCTGCGGCCCATGTCGGAGATCCAGGGAGTACGCCTCCTCGTGGGCACCCGGCACGAACTCGTGACCCCCCTCGGGCCCACCTTCGTCCGCCTGGATCTGGACCGTGCGCAGTACCGGGCCGGGCGGGAGGACGTCACGGGCTATGTCGCCCGGGTCCTGCTCGCCGCCGAGGAGTCCGACGTACGCACCCCTTACCGCGACCGCCCCGAACTGGCCCGGGCCGTGGCCCGCGGGGTGGCCGACAAGGCTGCAGGGGTCTATCTCTACGCCCGCACCACGGCACGTACGCTCCGCTCCGACGAGGAACCCGTCGACACCGCCCGACCGGGCTGGGCCGACGACCTGCCCAGCGAGGTCGGAGACGCCTTCGACGACTACCTGGCCCGCTTCGGCCCCGACGAGCCCCGGGTCCGGCGGATGCTGCTCGCCCTCGCCTTCTCGGAGGGCAAGGGACTGCCGCGCGGCCGGGTCTGGACGGCCCTGAGCTCGGTCATCTCCGGAGTGCCCTGTGACGAGCATGACGTCAGCTGGCTCCTGAACATCGCCGGTGCGTACATCGCCGAGGTCGTCGACGACGACCGCCGCTCCGCCTACCGGCTCTACCACAAGGCCCTGGCCGAGCACCTGCGGGCCACCGCCGACCGGCCGCCCGCCGAGATCCAGCAGTCCGTGGTCGAGGCCCTGCGCTCCCTCGTCCCGGGCGCGGCTGACGGCCGCCCCGACTGGTTCGCCGCGGTGGCCTACGTACGCCAGCACCTGGCCACCCACGCGGCGGCGGCGGGCGGGCTCGCCGAGCTGATCGAGGACCCGGGGTTCCTGCTCGCCGGCGAACCGCTCTCCCTGTTGAGGGCGTTCGCCGCCATCGAGGGAGAGGCCGCCCGCCGCATCCGGGGCGCCTACGAACAGGTGGCCCACCGACTGACCGCCGACCGGCCCCTCGGGGAACGCGCCGCCGACCTCCAGCTCTCGGCCCGGCGTTGTGCCGCGGACCGCCTCGCCGACCGGGTGGAGGAACTCGCCCTGGCCCGGCCCTGGTCGGCGCGCTGGGCCTGGTGGTCCACGAGCGGAGTGCACCGGCTGCTGGCCGGCCACACCCGCGCCGTCGGCTGCGTCGCGGCCGGGCTCCTGGACGGCCGCCCCATCGCCGTGACGGGCAGCCAGGACCGCACCGCCCGGGTGTGGGACCTCACCGCACAACGGCAGATCGGTGACCCGCTGCCCGTCGGCATCGCCGTCAGCGCCCTGGCCATCGGGGACCTCGGCGACTACACGGTGGTGCTGACGGGAGGCGACGACGGCACCGTCCGGATCTGGGACCTGTCCTCCGGCCAGGAGTACGGGGAGCCGCTGAAGGGACACACCAACCGCGTCGAGTCCATCGTCATCGGGGCGGTGCGCGACCACCCGGTGGTCCTGACCGCCAGCGCCGACGGCACGGCCCGCATCTGGGACCTGGCCGCTCGCCGCCAGCTCGGCCGGGACCTGCACGCCCACCGCCGCTCGGTACGCGCGGCGGATCTCGGGGAGCTCGACGGCCGGCCGATCGCCGTCACGGGCGGCGAGGACAAGGCCGTCCACGTGTGGGACCTCTCCGACATCCCGGACGGCGGCGACGCGAGGCTCGACGGCAGCCCGCTGATCGGCCCCGCGATGGCCGTCACGGCGGTGTGCGTGGCGCGCCTCGACGGTCGCACGGTGGCCCTTGTCGGGGACCAGGCGGGCATGCTCAGCCGCTGGGACCTGACTGAGCGGCGCCAGATCGGCGAGCCGGTGATGGCACACGTGCACATCAGCCGCAGCGGGGTGTTCTCCGCCTCCATCGGAGAATTCGGCGATCAGACAGTGGCGTTGACCAGCGGTCCGCGCGGCGCCCGGCTCTGGGATCTGCGCACCCTGCAACCGCTCGCGCACCAGCTGCGCGGCCACGTCGAGGACCTCAGAGGCGCAGCCCTGGCGCAGCGCGACGGTGCCTCGCTGGCGGTGACGGTCGGCGATGACCGCACCGCCCGGATCTGGGACCTGACGGCGGACCAGCCGCTCGCCGGCCACACCCGGCCGGTCTGCGCCACCGCCTTCCACGACGCGCTCGGGCGCGCCATGGTGGTGACGGGAAGCGAGGACAGCACCGCCCGGCTCTGGGACCTGCGGACCCGGGAGCAGCTGTGCGCCCCGATGGAGGCGCACACGGGTCAGGTCCTGGCCGTGGCGTGCGCGACGGTCCAGGGGCGGCTGCGGGTCGCCACCGGTGGCTCCGACACCACGGTCCGGCTGTGGGAGCCGTTGCACGGCCCGGACGCGATCGTGCTGGCCGGGCACACCAACGCCGTGGGATGCCTGGCCTTCGGCGAACTGGACGGCGGAGCCGTCGTGGTCAGCGGCAGTGAGGACGGCACGGTCCGGGTCTGGGACGCGCTCTCCGGCAGGCCGGTCGGTCCACCGCTGTCCGGCCACGTGGGCGGCATCGACCGGTTGGCGGTACGCCGGTCCGGGCGGAACCTGGAGATCGTCCTCTCCACCGCTCTGGGGCACACGTATCTCTGGCAGCTGCAAGCGGACGCGTCCCGGTGGGCGGATCGCCCGAGAGCCCACTTCGAGATCGCGGACGTGAGCCTGCACGCCCGGATCCTGGGCGTGGCCTTCCACCAGGGGCGCGCCGTGGTTCTCGGCGCGCACGCCGGCAACAACGTGTACCTGCACGACGTGGGCGACGGGATCCAGGTGGCGGGGCCGTTCTCCGGTCACACCGACCACGTCCAAGCCGGCGCCCTCGGGCGGATCGGCTGTGACACGGTGCTCGCGACGAGCGGCATCGACGACACGGTGCGCCTCTGGGATCAGCGGACCCGCGAGCCCCTCGGCCCGCCGCTGGAGACGTTCAACTCAATGGGGCCCACCGGAGCCAGGACACCCCCTGTCTTCGGTCGCGTGGACGGGGTGTCCGTCCTCGTCACGGCCGGCTCGACTGACGTTCGGATCTGGGACATCGTCGGTCGGCACGCGATCGGGGAACCGCTGTCCGGGGCCGAACAGGCCTTGCTGTCGGCCGACATCGTGCCGGGCCGGGACGGGCGGAGCCTGGTGGTGACCGGTGGCCGGGACGGTGTGGTCCGCCAGCACGACCTGGCCGACGGCACCCAGGTGGCGCCCCAGCTCACCTCGACCGCGCCGATCATCCAGCACGCCAGTGCTGCCTGCCTGGGCGAGGAGACGGTGGTGGCGCGCAGCGGCTGGGCCCACGCGGACATGTGGAACCTGAGGCGGCCCAGTCGCCTGGCCAAGCGGCCGGGTACCACCTGGCGAACCGACGTGTTCGCGATGGGGGAGCGGCAGATCGTGGTCTCTGCCGCCGTCGACTACACGCTGCACGCCTGGGACCTGCGTACCCAGTCCCTGATCGGTGCCCCGATGTCCGGCCACACGGGCTTTCTGACCGCACTGCGGACCGGCGTCGTCGACGGCAGGCACACCGTCGCCAGCTCCTCCTACGACGGGACCGTCCGCTTCTGGGACCCGCTCACGGGATCGCCGGTCTGCCCGCCGCTCGACGGCCACGAGCTGGGAGCCACCGGGCTCGAACTGGCCCTGGTGGATGGTGCCGAGCTGCTCGTGACCGGTTCCGGCGACGGCAGCCTGCGCGTGTACGCCCGCGCGGGCGGCTGGCGACTTCGCGCGGAGCTCCCGTCCTTTCCGACCGGGGTCAGTGCCGCCCGTGTCACGGACGTACGCGGTACACCCACCCTCATCGCAGCGGACCGGTACGGCCTGTTGCGCGTGGGGGACGTCCGTGAGGGCGTGTGGACGACGGAGGTCCACATCGGCAGCGGCATCAACGGCCTTGCCCTCGACGGCGCCGGCCGCATCTGCGTGGCCACCGACATGGGCGTCGTCGCCCTGACCCTGACGGAGGTCCGACCGTGACCCGGATCGTGTTCGTGCACGGCATCGCCCAGGAGACCGGCGGCCCGCAGACCCTGCTCGCCGACTGGTACCCCGCGCTCCTCGACGGACTCACCCTCGGCGCGGGGACCGGGATCCCGCGCGAGGAGGTTTCCATGGCCTTCTACGGAGACCTCTTCCGGCACGCCGGTCACCGCGGCCCCGGCACCCCCGAGCTCGATGCCGGCGATGTGGAGGACTGCATCGAGCGCGAACTCCTGCTCCAGTGGTGGGAGTCCGCCGCCGAACTGGAGTCCCGGGTGTCGGGGCCGGAGGACCGGAGCCGGTTGCGCACCCCGCATGTGGTGCAACGGGCCCTGGATGCCCTCAGCCACTCCACCTTCTTCGCCGGGCTCAGCGAGCGCCTGATGATCGGCGCCGCCCGGCAGGTCCGGCGGTACTTCACCGAGCCCATCCTGCGCGACCAGGTGCAGCAGCGGTTCGCCGACGCCGTCACCGACCGGACCGAGGTGATCGTCGCGCACTCCCTCGGCTCGGTCGTCGCGTACGAGGCGTTGTGCGCGCGCCCGGACTGGCCGGACCTGGCGCTGGTGACCCTGGGGTCCCCGCTCGGGGTGCGGAACATCGTCTTCGACCGGCTCCGGCCCGAGCCCGCCCAGGGCCGGGGCCGCTGGCCCGCGCCGGTGCGGCAGTGGGTCAACGTCGCCGACCGGGGGGATGTCGTGGCCCTGGCCAAGCAGCTCGGACCGCGGTTCGGTGACCGGGTGCGGGACCTGTCGATCCACAACGGCGCCCGGGCGCACGACGTGCGGCCCTATCTGACGGCGGCCGCGACCGGCCGGGCCGTCGCCGACGCGCTGGCCGGTCCGCTCTGATCCGGGTCGTCCCGGCGGGGTCAGGCGGCCCGGTGTTCGCCGAGCCACTCGTACGCGGTGTCCGCGCTGAACTCGGGCTGCCCGCCCCGGAACAGCAGGCCCGCCGTCGCGAAGGCGGGGTCGTCGGCGGTGGCCGACACGTACGGGACGGCCAGGCAGCCCATGCCGGCGGCGCGGGCGGCCTGTGCGCCGGGGGCCGCGTCCTCGATGACCACGCAGTCGGCGGGGTCCGCGCCCAGGCGCCGCGCCGCCTCCAGGAAGACGTCCGGGGCGGGCTTCCCGTGCGCCACCTCCTCGGCGGAGACCACCGTGGTCAGCAGCGCGTCCAGCCCGGTGCCGGCCAGCACGGCGTCGATCGCCTCGCGGGAGGAGCCGGAGGCCACCGCCATCGGGGTCCCGTCACAGTGCAGCCGCTCCACGAACTTGCGCATCTCGGGGAAGGCCTCGGTCTCGGCGCGGGCCAGTTCCAGGTAGGCGGCGTTCTGCTCGGCGAGGAGCTGCTCCACCGGGGCCTGGATCGCGTACTGGTCCCTGAGGATCTCCAGCGTCTCCAGGGTTCCGATGCCGATGTAGCGGGAGTGCTGCTCCCACGTGAAATCGGGGACCCCGTGCCGCTCCAGGGTGCGGCGGCCCGACTCGTAGTAGTTCGGCTCGCTGTCCACGAGGGTGCCGTCGAGATCGAATATGACGGAAATCATCCGCTGTGCCCGTCCTGCCGGTCGTATGCGTGTCTCGACCATCTTGTCAGGATTTGCCCGCTGCTCGTCCCACCGCCTCGACCAGCGGCAGCAGCCGGTGCGGGACCCGCTCGCGCAGCGCGACCTCGGTGCGCGTGCGGACCACGCCCGGGAGCCGGATCAGCCGCTGGATGACGTCCTCCAGGTGCGCGTTGTCCCGCGCCGCCACCCGGGTCAGCAGGTCCCCGCCGCCGGTGATCGAAAAGGCCTCGATGATCTCGGGTACGGCGGCCAGCGCGTCGCCGACCTCGTCCAGGTGGCCCTGGGTGACCTCGATGTGTACGAACGCCAGCACCGGATGCCCGAGCGCGGCAGGGGAGAGGACCGGCCCGGTCCCGGTGATCACCCCGGTGCGCTCCAGCCGGTCCAGCCGGGCCTGCAGGGTGCCGCGCGCCACGCCGAGGAGGCGGGCGTACTCGCGCACGCTGGTGCGCGGCTGCTCGATCAGCAGGCGCAGGATCCTGGTGTCGAGCTCGTCCACAGCCATGCCGCGACTGTACCAATGGCCCCCTCGCGGGCCAGATCACCGCCACCGTGGCACCGGAGCCGCCCCGGAGCCGGAGGGGGCCGGGCCGGGAGCGGGATGGGCCGATCGGGGGACCCGTGCATCCGAAGGCACCGGACGGCGGGAACTCAGTACAGGGACAGCACGGACATCGAAGAGCGGAGAGAGCCATGACGGGCCTGCACTGCCTGGTCACCGGAGCCACCGGCTACATCGGCGGCCGGCTGGTGCCCGAACTCCTCGGCGCCGGCCACCGGGTCCGCTGCCTCGCACGCTCCCCGGAAAAGCTGCGCGACCACCCGTGGGCCGGACGGGCCGAGGTCGTCCGCGGGGACGTCACCGACCCGGAGTCCGTCGGGGCGGCCCTGCGCGGCATCGACGTGGCCTACTACCTCGTGCACTCCCTCGGCACCGGAGCGGGCTTCGAGGAACGCGACCGCGCCGCGGCCCGCGTCTTCGCCGAGCGCGCCCACGCGGCCGGCGTCCGCCGCATCGTCTACCTGGGCGGACTCACCCCCGCGGGCATCCCGGTCCACGCACTCTCCCCGCACCTGCGCTCGCGCGCCGAGGTCGGCGAGATCTTCCTCGCCTCGCCGGTGCCCGCCACCTACCTGCGCGCCGCCGTCATCATCGGGTCCGGCTCGGCCTCCTTCGAGATGCTGCGCTACCTCACCGAACGCCTCCCCGTCATGATCACCCCGAGCTGGGTCGGCACCAGCTGCCAGCCCATCGCCGTACGGGACGTGCTGCGCTACCTCGTCGGCAGCGCGACCATGCCGCCCGAGGTCGACCGGGCCTTCGACATCGGCGGCCCGGACGTGGTCACGTACGAGGAGATGATGCGGCGGTACGCGGTCGTCGCCGGGCTGCCCCACCGGCTCATCCTGCGCGTCCCCATGCTCACCCCGCGCCTGTCCAGCCACTGGATCGGGCTCGTGACGCCCGTGCCGCGGGCACTGGCACGGCCGCTCGCCGAATCCCTGCGCCACGAGGTGGTCTGCGACGAGCACGACATCGCCCGGTACGTCCCCGACCCGCCCGGCGCCCCCATCGGCTTCGACCAGGCCCTGTCCCTCGCACTCCAGCGGGTGCGCGAGGCCGAGGTGACCACCCGGTGGTCCTCCGCCGCCGTGCCCGGCGTGCCCAGCGACCCGCTGCCCACCGACCCCGACTGGGCGGGCGGCAGCCTCTACACCGACCGGCGCGAACGCTCCGTCGCGGCCACGCCCGAAGCGCTGTGGCGGGTGGTGGAGGGCATCGGCGGCGACAACGGCTGGTACTCCTTCCCCCTGGCCTGGGCCGTACGGGGCTGGCTGGACCGGCTCGTCGGCGGGGTCGGCATCCGCCGCGGCCGCCGCGACGCGGCCCGGCTCCGGGTGGGGGACTCCCTCGACTTCTGGCGGGTGGAGGAGATCGAACCCGGCCGCCTGCTGCGGCTGCGCGCGGAGATGCGGCTGCCGGGCCTCGCCTGGCTGGAGATGTACGCGGAGCCCGCGCAGGCCCCCGGTCCGGCCCCCGCCGGAGGTCCGCCGCCGCGGTCGCGGTACCGACAGCGCGCGCTGTTCCACCCGCGCGGGCTGCTCGGGCACCTGTACTGGTGGAGCGTGTCCCCGTTCCACGCGCTGGTCTTCGGCGGGATGGCCCGCAACATCGCCCGCGCCGCCGAACGCCTCGACCGGCAGGCCGGCCGGGGCGCCCCCGCATCCGCGGCGGCCCCCACCGCCGAAGTACCCCACGACAGCCGTCCCCCACAGCCCTGACGCGGAGCGAGAGCCATGAACGTCGCGGTCGTCCTGTACACCTCCGACCTGCGCCTGCACGACCATCCACCGCTGCGCGCGGCGATGTCCTCCTGCGACCAGGTGGTGCCGCTCTTCGTCCGCGACCGCGGCGCCCCGGTCGCCTCCTTCGCGGCGCCCAACCGGCTCGCCTTCCTCGCGGACGCTCTCGCCGACCTCGACTCCGCGCTGCGCGACCGGGGCGGCCGCCTCGTGGTCCGCTCCGGTGCCGACGCCGTCGCCGAGGTCTGCGCCCTGGTGCGCGAGTGCGACGCCGACGAGGTCCACATGGCGGCCGGGGTCAGCGGCTACGCCCGGGCCCGCGAGGAGCGCCTGCGCGCCGCGCTCGAATCCGAAGGCCGCCGGCTCTACGTCCACGACACGGTGGTGACCGTCGTCGCGCCCGGAGCCGTGCTCCCGGCCGGCTCCGACCACTTCGCGGTCTTCACGCCCTACCTGCACCGCTGGGCGGACCTGCCCCTGCGCGCCGTCTGGTCCGCCCCGCGCTCCGTACGCGTCCCCGACCGCGTCGGCTCCGAGCCGCTGCCCGACCGGACCGCCGTCGCCGGAGTCTCGCCGGGCCTGGCGCGGGGAGGCGAGAGCGAGGCCCGCCGCCTCCTGACGGGCTGGCTGCGCTCCGGGATCGCGGGTTACGAGGAGGCCCACGACGACCTCGCCGGCGACGCCACCTCCCGCCTCTCGCCGCACCTGCACTTCGGCACCCTCTCGCCCGTCGAGGCCGTCCACCGCTCGCGGGCGCTCGGCGGCCCCGGCGCGGCGGCCTTCGTCCGGCAGCTGTGCTGGCGCGACTTCCACCACCAGGTGCTCGCCGCCCGGCCGGCGGTCGCGACCGCCGACTACCGGGCCCGGCAGGACCGCTGGCGCACCGGGCCGGCCGCCGAGGAGGAGACCCGGGCCTGGAAGGACGGCCGCACCGGCTACCCGGTGGTCGACGCGGCCATGCGACAGCTGCGCCACGAGGGCTGGATGCACAACCGCGGCCGGCTGCTCGCCGCGAGCTTCCTCACCAAGACCCTGTACGTGGACTGGCGGACCGGGGCCCGGCACTTCCTGGACCTGCTCGTGGACGGGGACCTCGCCAACAACCAGCTCAACTGGCAGTGGGTGGCCGGAACGGGCACCGACACCCGGCCCAACCGCGTCCTGAACCCCGTCCGCCAGGGCTTGAAGTACGACCCCGACGGCGCCTACGTGCACCGCTGGGTCCCCGAACTCGCCGACCTGCCCGCACCGCGCGTGCACGAGCCGTGGCGGCTGCCCGCACCGGAGCGGGCCCGGTACGACTACCCCGAGCCGGTGGCCGGGCTCGCCGACGGGCTGGACCGCTTCCGGCGGGGGCGCGGCCTCGAGTGACCTCCCGCCCGGCGGCCGAGCCGTACCGTGAACGGGTGGACCCCGAGCCGCCGACCGAACCCCCGCCGACCGACCCCGCGCCGCCCGACCCCGCGCCGACCGGACCCGTTCGGGGCGGGCCCGACGCCGCGCTGAGCACCGGGGCCGTCGCCCGGCACCTCGGGGTCTCGCCGACCACCCTGCGGTCCTGGGAGCGCCGCTACGCCATCGGCCCCGCCTTCCGGGAGGACGGGCGGCACCGCCGCTGGACCCCGCGGGACATCGCCCGCCTGGAGCTGATGTGCCGGCTGACCGCGCAGGGCGTGCCCCCGTCCGAGGCGGCGCGGGCCGCCCTCGGCGGGACCCCCGGCCCCGGGGCCGTCGGCGTGCCCCGGGCCGCGGCCGGGGCGCCGGGCGGGCCCAACGCCCTTCCCCTGGGGGAGGTCCGCCCGGCATGCAGGGGACTCGCACGGGCCGCCGTACGACTCGACGCGCCGGCCGTGGCGGACCTGCTGGCCGCGGCCCTGGCGGAGCACGGCCTGGTGACCGCGTGGGAGGAGGTGCTCGCGCCGACCCTGCACGCGGTGGGTCGCAAGTGGGCCTCGGCCGGGGAGCGTTACGTGGAGGTGGAACACCTGCTGTCCTGGCAGATCTCCGCGGCCATGAGCCGGATCCGCCCCGTGGCGGAGCGGCCTCGGACCCGGCCGCTGCTCCTCGCGTGCGCGCCGGGGGAGCAGCACAGCCTGCCGATCGAGGCGTTGACCGCGGCCCTCGGGGAACGCGGCCTGCCCGTGCGCATGTTCGGCGCGGCGCTGCCCGCCGACGCCCTGCGCGAGGCCGTGCGACGCACCGGCCCGCGGGCCGTCGTGCTGTGGGCGCAGTCCCGTACGACCGCCGACGAAGCCCTGGCCCGGTCGGTGGCCGCCATCGAGTGGGGGCCGCGCGGGGCACGCGGACACCCCGCGCTGCTGCTGGCCGGGCCCGGCTGGGGGACCCGCGGCGCGGCCCCGCGCACCGAGCGGCTGTTCGGGCTGCGCTCGGGCCTGGCCGTCATCGAATCGCTTGCGGCGGGAACGTCCGCAGTGACCGGCGCAGCACGTGCAGCGCCCGCCGCATATGGCTCTTGACGGTGCCCAGCGGCATCCCGGTGCGCTCCGCGATCTGCGTCTGAGTCAGGTCCCCGTAGAACGCCAGGCTCAGTACCCGCTGCTGCGCCGACGGCAGCCGGGCCAGCTCGCCGAGGACCACCACCCGCTCCACGACCTGCTCCGGCTCCGGCTGCGGGCCGGGGCGGGGACCGAAGCGCCGGGCGGCGTCGGCCACCCGGGCCCGCCGGGTCCGCGCGTCCAGGGCGTCGGCCACCTTGTGCCGGGTGATCCCGGTCAGCCAGGCCCCCAGCCCGCCGGGGCCCGGGCGGTAGCCGCCGCGGCCGCGCCAGGCGGCCAGGAAGACCTGCTGGGTCACGTCCTCGGCCTCCCGCTCGTCGCCCAGCGCGCGTCGGGCGAGGGAGTGCACCAGCGGCCGCCAACGCCGGTGGACCGCTTCCATGCACGCCTCGTCGCCCGCCGCGAAACCGGCCGCGACGCGTTCCTCGCGCTCCACCTCGTCCATGTCCCGAGCCTCGCCATCGAGGGGCGCGGGGCCAACTCGCATCGTTTGCGCATCGAATCCGACGGGACACGCCCGCCGCAACCCCGGCGCCACCGCGCCGCAGGCCTTAAGGTCCGAGACGTGAGTGACCTGCTGCTGGTGAGGCACGGAGAGACCGAGTGGAGCGCGAACGGGCGGCACACCGGCCGTACCGACGTCCCGCTGACCGCGCGCGGAGTCGATGAGGCCCTCTCGCTGGCCCCGTTCTTCCGGGACCGGCAGCCGGCCCTCGTCCTGACCAGCCCGCTGGGACGGGCCGTCGCGACCGCCGACCTCGCCGGCCTCGCCGGCGGCGTGAGCGACCCCGACCTGTACGAGTGGGACTACGGCGGCTACGAGGGCGTCACCACCGCCGAGATCCAGCGGGACCGGCCCGGCTGGTCCCTGTGGACCGACGGGGTCCCGCCCGGGGACGCGGAGCACCCCGGCGAGAGCGCCGCCGAAGTGGGCGCCCGCGCGGACCGGGTACTGGCCCGGGCGGCCGACGTGCTGCGCGAGGACCGCGGCAACGTCGTCCTGGTCGCCCACGGCCACCTGCTGCGGGTGCTCACCGCCCGCTACCTGGGACTGCCGCCGCAGGACGGGCGGCTCTTCCTGCTGCGCACCGGCACCTTCAGCGTGCTCTCCACCGAACACGGCCTCCCGGTGATCGCGGGCTGGAACACCAGCCCCTGAAGGCCCTCCCGCCTCGCGCGCCGACGGCCCCTGCGTGACGATGCGTACATGGCCCACCAAGGCGAGGGCGGCGACCCGGCGGGCGTGCTCCCGGAGGCGGACGCGGGGCTCAAGGCCGGCGCGATCGGTTTCCTCGACGCGCTCGTCATCGGTTTGAACTCCACCTCGCCCGCCTACTCGCTGGCCGCCGTCATCGGCCCGATCGTGGCCCTGGCCGGGATCTACGCACCGGGTGTGATGCTGGTGTCCTTCGTGCCGATGCTGCTGATCGCCGCCGCGTTCTACTACCTCAACAAGGTCGACCAGGACTGCGGAACCACCTTCTCGTGGGTGACGCGCGCCATGGGCCCCTGGGCGGGCTGGCTCGGCGGCTGGGCCATCGCCATGACCGGCGTACTCGTCATCGGCTCGCTCGCCGACGTCGCCGTCCACTTCGGCCTGCTCGCCGCGGGCCTCGACGGCTGGGCCGCGAACGAGGCCGTCCGTCAGGGCCTCGCCGTCCTCGTGATCCTCGTGATGACGTTGATCTGCGTCATCGGCACCGAGATGTCGGCCCACCTCCAGGACGTCCTCATCCTCGCCCAGGTGTTCTTCCTGCTGGTCTTCGCCGTCGTGGCCATCTATCGGATCTACGCGGACACCAGCACCCTCGACTCGATCGAGCCCTCCATCGGGTGGCTCAACCCCTTCGGCGCCGGCGGCGCCGCCCTCACCGGCGGACTGCTGCTCGGCGTCTTCATCTACTGGGGCTGGGAGTCCGCGGTGAACCTCACCGAGGAGGTCGAGGACTCCGCCACCGCGCCCGGCAAGGCCGGGATCTGGTCGACGGTGGTGCTGCTGGTCACCTACCTGTCCGTCGGCTTCGCCGTGGTGGGCTACGCCGGGACCACGTTCCTCGCCGAGAACGCCGGGGAGGAGGAGGCCGTCTTCGCCGTGCTCGCCCACGAGGTCATGGGCGGCTGGGACTGGGTGGTGCTCCTCGCGGTCTGCACCTCCGCCCTCGCCTCCACCCAGACCACGATCATCCCCGCCTCGCGCACCGCCCTGTCCATGGCCCGCCGGCACGCGCTGCCCCCGCACCTCGCGCACATCCACCCGCGCTTCCGTACCCCGGACGTGAGCACGTGGTGGGTGGCCGCCATCGCCATCGGCTGGTACCTCGTCGTCAACCAGATCAGCGAGAACGCGCTGCTCGACTCGCTGACCGCGCTGTCCCTGCTCATCTCCTTCTACTACGCGCTCACGGGCCTGGCCTGCGCCGTCTACTACCGCCGCCACCTCCTGGAGAGCGTGCACAACTTCCTGCTCATCGGCCTCGGGCCGGTGCTCGGGGCGGGCCTGCTGGCCTGGCTGCTGGTGGAGTCGATCGGCGACATGTCGAACCCGGAGAACTCGGCGGGCGGGATCGCCTGGTTCGGGCTGGGCCCCCCGTTGGTCATCGGCATCGCCATCGCCGTCGTCGGGGTGCTGGTGATGTGCTTCTGGAGGCTGCGGGACGGCCGCTTCTGGCAGGAGCGGCGCGGGGTGGCCGACCCGGCGCTCGTACACGCCAAGAAGGCGAAGCCGCGGCCGGGGTCCGATCCGGATTCCGAGCCGAAGTCCAAGCCGGAGTCCGAGCCGGATTCCTGAGGAGGCCGCCCCATGTCCGTCGTCCTCGGGTACGACGAGTCGCCCGGCGCGGAGCGCGCCCTGCGCGTGGCGCTGGAGGTGGCCGCCGCCTTCGGCGAGCCGCTGGTGCTCGTCTACGGCGCGGCCGCCCCCGGCGCGACCGGGGAGGAGCACCGCGCCCACCGCGAAGCCGTCCGCGAGGCCGGCCGCAGCGCGCTCGCCCGCGCCGTGGCGGCGGCCGACGAGGCGGGTGTCCCCTCCGCGGTCGAGGTGGTCGACGAGAAACCGGCCCAGGCCCTGCTGGACGCGGCGGAGCGGCACCGGGCCCGCGTGATCATCGTCGGCAGCTGGGGCGACAGCCCGATCCGCGGCGCCCTCCTCGGTTCCACCCCCCACAAGCTCCTGCACCTGTCACCGGTGCCGGTGCTGTGCGTTCCGACGGGTGACGCGGATCAGCCGTAGGTCCGTTGGCATCCGGATGGCCGGGAGAAGGCCCGTCCGACCATGCCAATGGACCAGTGCGAAGCCCTTGACTTGAGCCAGTGGGCCCACAGGTGCTTATCTGTGTCATATCCAAGTACTTACGGCGCCGCGCGGCGCCGGACGGCAACGACGCCGGTCCGGAGCGCGGCGCCTTCGCTGTGCCCGTACCCCGCCCACCACCCCGGGCGGACGCGGGCCCGCGTGCACCATCGCAAGGGGGGCGGCACACCGCCGTGAAGAGGATGTTCGTGGCTCCGGATCCGGGGCGTGTGAGACTCAGGAACTCGCTGCGCGCAGTGATCGGCGTGGCCGCGGCCGTGGCCGTCGCGGAGCTGTCCGGCCTGTCCCTGACCGCCTCCATCACCGGCGGGCTGGCCGCCCTGCTCGCGCTCTTCACGGTGCTCGACTCGACCTTGCGCGCCCAGCGGGTCACCACCGCGCTGCTGCCCGTCGCCGGCTTCCCCGTCCTCGCGCTGGCCACCACCCTGCACGGGGTGCCCTTCGCCCGCGACGCCGCCTTCCTGGCCGTCGTCTTCGCCGGGGTCTACGCCCGCCGCTTCGGCCCGCGCGGGCACGCCCTCGGGATCTTCGGCTTCATGATGTTCTTCGTCACCCAGTTCCTGCACGCCGTCCCCGCGCAGCTGCCCGAGCTGTACGCGGCCGTCGGGCTGGCGCTGCTGTCCGCCGGCGCGGTCCGCTTCGGGCTGTGGCCCATCGAGCGGCGCACCCCGCCCGCCGCCGCCCCGCCCGCGCTGCCGGGAACCGGGCTCGCCCGCCCCACCACCCGCCAGGCCTTCCAGGCCACCGCCGCCTGCGCCTTCGCGCTCGGCATCGGTCAGGTGCTCTCCGAGGACCGCTGGTACTGGGCCGTCGGCACCGCGTGGTGGATCTTCGTCAACACCGCCTCGCGCGGCGAGACACTGGTGCGCGGCTTCCGCCGGGTCCTCGGCACCGTCGTCGGCATCGCCGCCGGACTGCTGGTCGCCGTTCCGCTGCACGGCGCCCCCGCGCCCACGGCCGCACTGGTCGCCGTATGCGTCTTCGGCATCTTCTACACCGCCGCCCCCTCCTACTCCTGGATGATGTTCTTCGTCACCGTCATGGCGGGCCTGCTCTACGGGCTCCTCGGCGTGCTCCACCCCGGATTGCTGATCCTGCGCTTCGAGGAGACCGCGGTCGGCGCGCTGGGCGCGTCCCTCGCGGTCGTCCTCGTCCTCCCGGTGACCACCCATGCCGCCAACGACGCCTGGATCCAGCGCGCCCTGCACTGCGTACGGGCCTCCACCGCCGCCTCCCTCGACCGGCTGGGCGGGGACCCGGCGGCCGATCCGGCCCCGCACGCCGCCGAGCTCGAACTGCTGCTGGGCCGGGTGCGGATGGCGCTCGCGCCCCTCGTCCACCCGCTGAGCCCCCTGCGCGCCCGCAAGGCCAGGGCCCGGCAGGTCCTGGCGCTGCTCGACGACTGTGCCCGGGAGGTGCGCGGGCTGGTTGCCGTCGCCGCCGACCCGCAGGCCTCGCACGACGCGCGACTGGCGGCGGCCTGCTGGCGCGTGGAGGCGGCCGTGGAAGCCCTGACCGCCCCGGGCAGCGCCGCGGAACTCGCCGCTCCGGCGGCACCCCGCCCGGCCGCCGCCGAGCCCGCCCTCGTCCATCTGCACGGCCTGGAGCACGCCTTGGCGGCCCTCCACGGCCCGCTGCGGACCCACCCGCGCTCCCCGCTGGTCATCAGCGCCTGACCACGCGCCTGACCGTGCCCGACCGCGCGGCCGACCCCTGTGGCAGGGCCCGGGCGGTGGGCGGATGTTACGTCGCGTCAGCCCCCTCCCGCAGCCCCATCGATGAAGACCACTCGGAGGAGTGCTCCCCACGCTCTCGTCGTACGGCGTTGACCTGCGGCATGTACAACGGGTGATTGTTCATTGCACATTCATCCGGCATGTACAGGGTGGATCTGGTAGGACAGGGGGTAACCGCCCGGAATGGAAATACTTCAACAGCGCTCCACCACCGCTCAGGTGTGGGAAGCGGCCGAGGAGTTCATCCGGCTGTTCCATCGGGAGCATCCGGACTCCGGTGACCCGCGTGCCAGGCTCGCCGCCGTACGGGCCGAGCTCGCGGAGACCGGTACCTACCGGCACACGCCGCAGGAGCTGGCTCATGGGGCTCGAGTGGCCTGGCGGAACAGTAACCGGTGCATAGGCAGGCTGTACTGGAACTCGCTGAGGGTGCGCGACCGCCGCGAGCTCACCGACGCCGACCGGATCGCGGACGAGTGCTTCGAGCACCTGCGCGAGGCGACCAACGGCGGCCGGGTCCGCCCCACGATCACGGTCTTCGCGCCCGACACCCCGGACCGCCCCGGCCCGTTGATTTGGAGCGAACAGCTCGTCCGGTACGCGGGCTACGGAGACCACCACTCCATAACCGTCGGCGATGCCCGCAACGCGCCGCTCACCGAGGCCCTGCTGCGGCTCGGCTGGGAAGGCGGCGCCGGCACCCCCTTCGACCTCCTCCCGCTCGTGGTCCAGGGCGTGGACGACAAGCCCCGCTGGTTCGACACCCCCGCGGACGCCGTGCTGGAGGTGCCGATCGAGCACCCCGACGCCGAAGCGGGCGGGGGCGGCTGGGCGGACTGGGGGCTGCGCTGGCACGCCGTACCCGCGATCTCCAA
This sequence comes from Streptomyces sp. NPDC060031, assembly GCF_042736805.1. NCBI lineage: Bacteria > Bacillati > Actinomycetota > Actinomycetes > Kitasatosporales > Streptomycetaceae > Streptomyces > Streptomyces sp. NPDC060031. The sequence continues at coordinate 75,602 of NZ_JBHWVM010000001.1, read as the reverse complement.
CATGTGCCTGGAGATCGGCGGCGTCCACTACCCGGCGGCCCCCTTCAACGGCTGGTACATGGGCACCGAGATCGGCGCCCGCAACCTCGCCGACACCGACCGCTACAACCTCCTGCCGGCCGTCGCCCGACGGCTCGGCCTCGACACCACCAGCGACCGCTCGCTCTGGAAGGACCGCGCGCTCGTCGAGCTCAACCGCGCGGTGCTGCACTCCTTCGACCGGGCCGGCGTCACCATCGCCGACCACCACACCGAGTCCCGCCGCTTCCTGGCCCATCTGGAGAAGGAGGAGCGCAAGGGCCGCGACGTGGGCGCCGACTGGTCCTGGATCGTGCCCCCGATCTCCGGATCGGCGACCCCGGTCTTCCACCGCACGTACGAGGACCGGCCGAGCGCGACCGCCTACGTGCACCACGACGGCGCTCAGGAAAGGGCCCAAGGGCGGGATTTGGTCTAGACCCTTCTGTTACCGTCGCTCCGAACGGATCCGGAACGGCGGAGAGGGACATCCCGTGGGCGGCGCGAACAGTACGGACCACAGCGGCGGACACCGGGCCTGGATCGGCTCGTTCACCTCGGGGGGCGGTCGCGGTGTCACCACCGCGGCCGTGGATCCGCTCACCGGAGCGCTCACCCCGCTCACGGCCACCGACGTCCTCGCGGACCCCTCCTACCTCGCCCACGACCGGCGCACCGGCGTGCTCTACGCGGTGAGCGAGACCGAACGGGGCGCGGCCGGCGCCTTCAAGGCCACCGCCGACGGGCTGACCGCCCTCGGGCCGGCCGTGCGCGTCGGCGGCTCCGGGCCCACCCATCTCAGCCTGGCCGGGGGCCGGCTGCTGACCGCCAACTACACCTCCGGCAGCGTCAGCAGCCTGCCGCTCGCCGCCGACGGCGGCATCGCGGGTCCCGCCTCCGTGCTTACCCACCAGGGCTCCGGCCCCGACACGGGCCGGCAGGAGGGGCCGCACGCCCACCAGGTGCTGCCCGACCCGAGCGGCCGCTGGGTGCTCAGCACGGACCTGGGCACCGACTCGGTACGGATCTGCGCGTCCGACCCGGCCAACGGGAGCCTGCGGGTGCACTCCGAGACCGTGCTGCGTGCCGGGACCGGCCCCCGGCACCTGGTCTTCCACCCGGCAGGCGAGGTGGCCTACGTACTGCACGAGCTGGAGCCGCAGCTGACCGTCTGCCGGTGGAACGCGGAGTCCGGGCGACTGGAACCGGTCGGCGAGGTTCCGGTCGCCTCCACGGGCGCTCCAGGCGGCGTACGGGCCTACCCCTCGGCGATCGTGGCCTCGCCGGACGGCCGCTTCGTCTGGGCTGCCGTGCGCGGAGCCGATGCCATCGCCACCTTCTCCCTGGCCGGCGGCGCCGAGAAACCGCAGCTCACCGGCACCGTGCCGTGCGGCGGCAGCTGGCCGCGCGACCTCGCGGCCGACCCCGCCGGGCGTCGGCTGTACGCGGCGAACGAGCGCTCCGGGGACGTCACCTGGTTCGACGTCGACCCGCTGACCGGGCAGCCGCGCCGGGCGGGCTCGGTCGCGGTGCCCGCCGCCACGTGCGTGGTCTTCGGCTGACCCGACCCGCTTCGAAGCCCGTACGCGCGAGGGCCCGTACCCCCGTCGATCCCGGGGTACGGGCCCTCGTCGCGCACGCGGTGGTATCAGCGGGCGGCGGCGCTCGGTGCGAGGCCGAGCGCGGCGGAGTACTGCGTGACGGCGAGCTTGCCGAGCGCCGAGTACGCGCCCAGCACCTCGGCGGTGGCGCAGTCGGCCTCCTTGCACGCGGTGTCCAGCAGGCCGTCGGCGGCCTCCGGGCCGATCAGGTAAGGGGCCAGCGCGAGCTGCGTGGAGCCCTCGCGGCGCAGCTGCTCGGCCGTCGCGGCCACCGAGCCCTCCTCGTCCAGCGCGGCCGCCATCACGGGAACCGCGAGGCGGGCTGCCAGCAGCATGCCGGTGATCCCGGCGGCCTTCACGGCCTCCTCGCCGCCGGTGGTGGCCAGGATGATGCCGTCGGCGGCCGTGGTCACCGAAAAGAGCCGGGCCCGGTCGGCACGGGACAGGCCCGCCTCGGACAGCCGCACGTGCAGGCCCTCGGCGAGCAGCGGGTGCGGACCGAGTACGTCGGCCAGCTCGGCGGCGGCCGAGGAGTCCATCAGGGCCTGGCGCATGCGGCGCAGCAGGCCGCCGTCGGGGCCGGCCAGCAGCGGCACGACCACGGCGTCGGGGCCGGTCGGCTTGGGCACCTCGTGCCCGGCGGCGCGGGCGAACTCCGCGCGCGCGACACGCTCCTGCGCGACGGCGGTCAGCACGCCGGACAGGGACGGGAATTCGGTGGCGTCGTCACCGTCGAGGAAACCGACGCGGGCGTCCAGGCCCGGCAGCTCGGAGCGGCCGATGCTGATGATCTCGTCCGCGAGCCCCCGCGAGGCGGCCGAAGGGGCACCGGGCACGGCGAGCACCAGCGCGGGCGCGCCCTCGGGCGCCACCGCGGGCTCGGGCCGGCGGTGCCGTCCGGTCTGGCGGGGTCGCGGCATTCGTACGGGCAGGCCATTTGCGGGCCCAGTGGGGGAGCTCATGGCGCCGCATGCTACTGGCTTATCGGAACGGGGTGTTCGGGCAGGGCCCAATCGGGCGGCATCTGTCCGTATTTATCCGTGGAATGTCATATACGGTTCAACCAATCGTTCAACTGCTCGGTCAACCGGAGGACGGCAGCCGCCAGTCCACCGGCTGGGCGCCCTGCCGTACCAGCAGGTCGTTGGTCCGGCTGAACGGCCTGGAGCCGAAGAACCCGTTGTCGGCGGACATGGGGGAGGGGTGGACGGACTCCACGGCCGGCAAGTCCCCGAGCAGCGGCCGCAGGTTGCGGGCCTCGCGACCCCACAGCACCGAAACCAGCGGCTTGCCGCGCGCCGCGAGCGCCCGGATCGCCTGCTCGGTGACGGCCTCCCAGCCCTTGCCCCGGTGGGCGTTGGGCTTGCGCGGGGCGGTGGTCAGAGAGCGGTTGAGCAGCAGGACGCCCTGCCGGGTCCACGGGGTCAGGTCGCCGTTGTCGGGGCGGGGCATCGCGAGGTCGGCGTGGAGCTCGCGGAAGATGTTGTCCAGACTGGGCGGCACCGGGCGGACGTCGGGCGCCACCGAGAAGGAGAGGCCCATCGCGTGGCCCGGCGTGGGGTACGGATCCTGGCCGACGATCAGCACCCGGACCTCGTCGAAGGGCTGCTGGAAGGCGCGCAGCACATTCACCCCGGCCGGCAGGTACGTTCTCCCCGCCGCGATCTCGGCGCGCAGGAAGTCGCCCATCGCGGCGATCTGCCCCGCCACCGGCTCCAGAGCACGGGCCCAGCCCGGCTCGACGATCTCGTTCAACGGTCGTGCTGCCACGTCGGGTCACTCTACTGGCCGATCAAGGCCGCCCGCACGCACAGCACGTCCGGCAGGTGCTCGGCCAGCAACTGCCAGCTGTCGCCGTCGTCCTGGCTGGCGTAGAGCTCGCCGTTGCGGTTGCCGAAGTAGATCCCCGCCGGGTCCGCGTCGTCCGTGCAGAGCGCGTCGCGCAGCACCGTGCCGTAGTGGTCCCCGGTGGGCAGTCCCTTCGTCAGGGGTTCCCAGGTGGCTCCCGCGTCCCGGGTGCGGAAGACGCGGCAGCGGTGGCCCGCCGGGACCCGGTCGGAGTCGGCGTTGAGCGGGAAGACGTACGCGGTGTCGGGCCGGTGCGGATGGGCGGCCACCGCGAAGCCGAAGTCCGAGGGCAGCCCGGCGCCGATGTCGCTCCAGCGGGCCCCGGCGTCGTCGCTGCGGTACACGCCCCAGTGGTTCTGCAGGTACAGCCGGCCGGTGTCCCCGGCGTCCTGGGCGATCTTGTGCACGCACTGCCCGAACTCGGGATGCGGATCCGGCAGGAACACGGCCGAGACCCCGTCATTGGACGGGGTCCAGCTCGCGCCGCCGTCCCGGGTCCGGAACACCCCGGCGGTGGAGACCGCCACGGTGATCGCGTCCGGGTCGGCCGGGTCGGTGATCACCGTGTGCAGGCCCTCGCCACCGCCGCCCGGAACCCATCCCGACCGGGTCGGGTGGTCCCACAGCGGCCGCACCAGCTCGAAGGACTCGCCGCGGTCGGCCGAGCGGAACAGCGCGGCCGGCTCCGTCCCCGCGTAGACGACGTCGGGGGCCTCGGGGCCGGCCGGATGCAGCTGCCAGACCCGCTCCAGCGAGGCGCCGGTGTCCTTGGGGAACTTCACCGCGGCCGCGGCGGGCTCCCGCCAGGTCGCGCCCAGGTCGTCGGAGCTGAAGACGGACGGCCCCCAGTGCGAGCTGTCCCCGCCGACCAGCAGCCGGGGCGCGGGGCCGCGCCGGTCGAGGGCGACCGCGTAGACGGCCTGGGCGTTGAAGTGGGGCCCGTCGAACTCCCACGGTCCGCCGTCCCTCCGGCGGCCGATGAACAGTCCCTTGCGGGTTCCGGCGAGCAGCACTACGTCGGTCATGGCCGACACCTCCGGACGTCGTTGTCCTGCACGGCAGCTTTCCGCCAGTGTGCACCCGGCCACTGACAGCGGCCGGTCGCCGCGCGTGCGGCGGACCGGTTGTACGGGAGGTCTCGTACTACGAGGGATTTCGTAGTACGGTGACTCTCGTACTTAGACGCCGGTCCCCGGGGCCACCCAACAACTTACGGAGTCCTCATGAGTGCTGCCCCCGCTGCCTTCGCCGCCCTGTTCCAGCCGTGGACCATCCGCTCGGTCACCATCCCGAACCGGGTGTGGATGGCCGCGATGTGCCAGTACAGCGCCGAGGCCTTCGGCCCGGACGCCGGAGTGGCCCACGACTGGCACTTCGCGCACTACGCGGCCCGCGCCGCCGGCGGCACCGGCCTGATCATCCAGGAGGCGACGGCCGTCGCCCCCGAGGGGCGGATCTCGCCGTACGACCTCGGCATCTGGAACGACGCCCAGGTCGAGGCGCTGCGCCGGATCACCTCCTTCGTCAAGGCGCGGGGCGCCGTCCCCGGCATCCAGCTCGCCCATGCCGGCCGCAAGGCCTCCACCGACCGCACCTGGAAGGGCGGGCGCCCCGTCGGACCCGATGCGCACGGCTGGCAGCCGAGCGCCCCGAGCGCCGTGCCGTTCGCCGAGGGCCACCCGGTCCCGCACGAGCTGACGGCCCAGGAGATCCGGGAGGTCGTGGAGCAGTTCGCGGCCGCCGCCCGGCGCTCGCTCGCCGCCGGCTACCAGGTCGTGGAGATCCACGGCGCCCACGGATACCTGATCGGCCAGTTCCTCTCCCCGCACAGCAACAAGCGCACCGACGCGTACGGCGGCTCCTTCGAGAACCGCACCCGCCTCGCCCTCGAAGTCGTCGACGCCGTACGGGCCGCGTGGCCCGAGGAACTCCCGCTGTTCTTCCGGATCTCCGCCACCGACTGGCTGGAGGAGGACGGCTGGACCGCCGACGACACCGTCCGGCTGGCCGCGCTGCTCCTGGAGCACGGCGTGGACCTGCTCGACGTCTCCACCGGGGGCCTCGCGCCCGGCGTGAGCATCCCCGTCGGCCCCGGCTACCAGGTGCCCTTCGCGGCACGCGTCAAGGCCGAGACCGGCCTCCCCGTCGCCGCCGTGGGTCTGATCACCGAACCGGAGCAGGCCGAGAAGATCCTGGCCAACGGCGAGGCCGACGCCGTCCTGCTGGGCCGGGAGCTGCTGCGCGACCCGTACTGGGCCCGCCGCGCGGCCGCCGAGCTCGGCGCCGAGATCCGTACGCCCGACCAGTACCACCGCTCCTGGTGAACCGGGTGCGGCGCGGAGCCCACGCCCCCCGCGCCGCACTTCCACCCCGGCGCAGCCTCCGGTGCTACGACGGTTCTCGTACGATGGACCCCGACCCCGGATCACCCCAGCGAGTGGAGCACGGACATGGCGGAACGTGACGCGGCCCGCGCCCTCGCCCACCCCGAGGCCGCGGAGATCCGGCTCGAAGGCGTCCTGCACGCCCTCTCCGACCCGGTCCGGCTGTCCATCGTCCGCGACCTCGCGGCCACGGACGCCGAGCTGGCCTGCTCGTACTTCGAGCTCCCGGTCACCAAGTCCACGACCACGCACCACTTCCGGGTCCTGCGCGAGAGCGGTGTCGTACGCCAGTGCTACCGCGGCACCACCAAGCTGAACGGGCTGCGCCGCACCGACCTGGAGGAGCTGTTCCCCGGGCTCCTGGACAGTGTCCTCACGGCGGCCGCCGCCGAGGAGGCACGGCTCGCCGGCTGATCAGCCGGCCCGGCCCGCGGCCGCGCCCAGCAGGCCCTCCCAGTCCGGAATCTTTACGGAGCGGCGGCCCAGCGAGTGCCCCAGCTCCGCCTCGGCCGCCTCGATGGCCAGCCAGCCCGGCCACTCCACCGGCCGCAGCCCCGCCTCCCGCAGCGCCTCCAGTGGATCTTGCGGCAGCGCGCGCCGGGCCAGTTCCCCCGCGTCCTGGAGCAGTGAGGAGGCCGTCTCCTTGGCGCAGGGCCGGTTGGTGCCGATGACCCCCGTCGGGCCGCGCTTGATCCAGCCCGCCACGTACTCCCCGACCGAGGCGCGGCCCGCGCGCACGACCCGGCCCGCCGCGTGCGGGACCGTACCGGTGGCCTCGCTGAACGGCAGGCCCGGCAGCGGGACGCCCTGGTACCCCACCGAGCGCAGGACGAGCTGCGCCGGGATGTCCTCGTAGCCGCCCGTCCCGGTGACCCCGCCGCGGCCGTCGGGAACCGTCCGCTCGAACCGCATCGCCGTCACGCGGCCGTCCGGGCCGCCGAGCACCTCCACCGGGCGCAGGAAGAACCGCAGCGCGATCCGCCGCCCGCCGTCCCGCGGGGGCTCGGCGGCCCAGCCGCGCAGCACTTCCACATTGCGCCGGTTCACCGCGGGCAGGGCCGCGCCCGGGTCCGCGTAGGCGGGGTCGAGGGCCAGCTCCGCGGGGTCCGCCACGGCGTCCACGCCCGGCATCGTGCCCAGCTCGCGCAGCTCCTTGGTGGTGAACTTGCCCTGGGACGGACCGCGCCGGGCCACCATCTGCACCTCGCGCACCCCGCTGGCGCCCAGCGCGCCGAGGGCCGCGTGCGGCATGTCCGTCGGCGCCAGCTCCGGTACGCCGCGGGCCAGGATCCGCGTCACGTCCACGGCGACGTTGCCCGCTCCGACCACGATCGCCGCGTCCACCCCGGGCAGGTCGAAGGCCTCGGCCGCCGCGTCCGGGTGGCCGCTGTACCAGGCCACGAAGGCGGTCGCGGAGTGCACCCCGGCCAGCTCCTCGCCCGGAATCCCCAGCAGCCGGTCCCGGGCGGCGCCCACGCAGTACACCACCGCGTGGTACAGCTCCAGGAGCCGGGCGGTCGGCAGCTGCGGTCCGCCGACCTCGACGTTCCCGAGGAAGCGGATCCGCTCGTCCTCCAGCACCGTGCGCAGGCTGCCCTGCAGGGACTTGATCTTCTCGTGGTCGGGGGCCACCCCGTACCGCACGAGCCCGTACGGTGCCGGCAGCCGGTCGAGCACGTCGACGCGCACGCCCGGGACCTCGCGCTGCTGGACCAGTGTCTGAGCGGCGTAGACCCCGCTGGGGCCCGATCCGACGACGGCGATACGAAGCACGGCGGAGCTCCTCCCGCAGGTGCTCCCAGCATGCCACCGGGTACCCACGGCGTCAGCTCATCGCGCGCATCCGGTGGATCTCGGCGCTCTGGGTGGCCACGACCTCGTTGGCCATCTCCTCGACCGCGACGTTGTTGCCGCCGGACAGCGCCTCGCCGGCCATTTTCAGCGCGCCCTCGTGGTGGGCGGTCATCAGCCGGAGGAAGAGCCGGTCGAAGTCCGGCCCCTTGGCCGCCGCCAGCTCGTCGAGCTGCTGCCGCGTCGCCATGCCCGGCATCGCGCCGTGGTCGTGCTCGTGGCCGCCGGTTTCGGTGGCGGCGGGTGCCGGGTAGCGCCCCAGCCACCGCTCCATCGCGCCGATCTCGGGCCGCTGGGCGGCCGTGATCCGCTCGGCGACGCGCCTGACCCCCTCGGCCGAGGCCCGGTCCGGCGCCAGCGCGCTCATCTCCAGGGCTTGGCGGTGGTGCTCGACCATGTTCCGTACGTACGTCTGGTCGGCCGCGTTGGGGCTGTCGTCGGGCCGTTCTTTCGCGGCCTGTTCGGGGGAGAGGGTGCGGGAGTTCTCGCCCGGCCTGCCCGGCGCGATCACCGAGGCGGCGCCGTCTTTCGTCCCGTTCTCGCCGCCCTCCTCCTCGCAGCCGGCGAGGGCGAGGAGCAAGGAAGCGGCCAGGGCGGCCCCGGCCATTCGACGGAGTAAGCCTTTTGCCATGTCCATGAAAGGAAGATACTGCCGGGGTCCTGGTTCCGTTCCCATCCCGAGCGGAACCGACAGGACTCCCATGGGAGGCACAATGACCTCGTTGCGCACCAGCAGAGTGGGGACCCGGAGCCTGGCGGGAGCCGCCTTCGCGGCGGCCGGACTCCTCGCCACGCTCCTCGCCGCGGGCCCGGCATCGGCGAGCCCGGATCCGGGGGACTTAACACCCGGCGGCGCCGGCTCCCGCCAGGGCGCGAACGCCGCCCCGGACGGCCGGGAGCTCGCACCCGGCGAGATCCCCGGCCAGGACGAGATCGTCCACAGCCGGAACATCAAGCAGCTGGCCAACATCCCCAGTACCGACCCCACCAGCATCAACTCCGACCTGGCCTTCCAGGGCAAGTACGCCTACGCGGGCAACTACTCGGGGTTCACCATCTACGACATCGGCAACCCGAAGGCCCCCAAAACGGTCTCCCAGGTGCTCTGCCCGGGCGGCCAGAACGACATTTCCGTCCAGGGGGACCTGCTCTTCCTCTCCACCGACTCCTCGCGCAGCGACGACTCCTGCAACAGCGTCTCGCAGCCCGCCACGGAGAAGTCCTCGTGGGAGGGCATCAAGATCTTCGACATCAAGGACAAGAAGAACCCCAAGTACATCAAGTCCGTCGAGACCAACTGCGGTTCGCACACCCACTCCCTGGTGCCGGGCGACCGCGGGGACGTCTACCTCTACGTGTCCTCGTACTCGCCGAGCGAGGCGTTCCCCGACTGCCAGCCGCCGCACGACGGCATCTCGGTGATCAAGGTTCCGAAGAAGGCGCCGACCCGGGCCGCGGTCGTCTCCTTCCCGATCCTCTTCCCGGACGGCGGCAACCCGGGCGGGCCGGCCAACCCGGGCGTCTCCAAGACCACCGGCTGCCACGACATCACGGTGCTGCCGTCCAAGAACCTGGCCGCCGGCGCCTGCATGGGTGACGGCATCCTCTTCGACATCAGCAAGCCCGAGCAGCCGCGGGTGATCGACCGGGTGCAGGACAACGTGAACTTCGCGTTCTGGCACTCGGCCACCTTCAACGAGCAGGCGAACAAGGTGGTGTTCACCGACGAGCTCGGCGGCGGGGGCGGCGCCACCTGCAACGAGGCCACCGGCCCGAACCGGGGCGCAGACGGGATCTACGACATCACCGGCCGGGGCGACCAGCGCAAGCTCGTCTTCCGGGGCTACTTCAAGATCCCGCGCCACCAGGCCGACACCGAGAACTGCGTGGCCCACAACGGCTCGCTGATCCCGGTCGGCGGCGGCCGCGACATCATGGTGCAGGCCTGGTACCAGGGCGGCGTCTCGGTGTGGGACTTCACCGACTCCGCCAACCCCAAGGAGATCGGCTACTTCGAACGCGGCCCGCTCAGCACGGACGCGCTGCAGGTCGGCGGCTCCTGGTCGGCGTACTACTACAACGGGCACATCTACTCGAACGACATCACCAAGGGCCTCGACGTGCTGCGGCTCGACGACTGGCGCACCGAGAGCGCGAAGTGGGTGTGGCTGGACCGGCTGAACGTACAGAGCCAGCCCGAGTACCGGTAGCGGCAGCGGCCGGTCATGCCGGTCATCAACGCGGAAACGTTCCGTCGGGCGGTCCGCCGTCCGGCGGGACACCGAGCTCCCAGTCCAGCCCGTAACGCTGGAACAACTCGGCCCGCAGCCGCGGCCCCGGCATCGGCGCGCCGGGCAGCAGGACCGCGACCACCGCGCCCATCAGCAGCGCCCGCAGCAGCGGGTAGTCGGTGTCCACGTCCGGTGAGCCGTACCGGGTGACGGTGTCCCGCAGCAGCTCGGCGAGCCGCTGCTGCTCGGGGCACTGCACGAAGCCCTCGGCCTGCAGGATGCCCGCCATGTGCGTGCGCATCAGCAGCGGGTTGTCGCGGGCCAGTCCCAGGATCGCGTCGATGGCGCGGGCGAGCCGCTCGCGGCCGTCGTCGCTGCACGGCTCGTGCTCCAGCGCCGCCTCCAGGGTGAGGTGCATCAGCCGGTGCACGGCCGACTGGAGCAGGTGCCGCTTGCCCGGGAAGTAGTACGAGACCAGGCCGCGCGCCGCCCCCGCCCGGTCGGCGATGTCGCCGAGCGTCGTGGACTCGTAGCCGCGTTCGCCGACGAGATCGACCGTGGCCTGGAGCAGCCGCTCGCGGGAACGTCTGCGCAATTCTTCATTGACCGATGCGCTGCGCGGGGACATGCTTACTCCTGCGTTGACTGGCTTCCAGCCAATATACTCAGCGCGCGGGGCCGTCTGCTCTGGGCGACGCGGGGGATCGCCCAGGGCAGGCACATCCGCACGACATCCGCGCACGCGCAACTTCAGGTCAGGGCAGGTCCAGCGTCGGCGGCTCGGGCTCGTACTGGTGCGGCGTGTCGCCCTGCCATTCGATCAGCGCGGACTCGTCGCCGAGGACCACCTCGTCCGGCTCCGGCACCTCGATCCGGCGCAGGAACTCGATCACGTCCGCATCCGAATGGGCGAGGCCCAGAGGGGTCTCCGTCCCCTGCACGCGGATGGTGACCCGCCGGCCGCCCGACGCGGAGATCCGGTGCACGACGATCGGCGCATGCTCCATGCCCCCAGCCTGCTGCCGGATCGGCCCGGCCGCATCCGGGCCGATCCGCGCGGCGGTTACGCCAGAGTGCTCAGCGCCGGTACGAAAGCCACCAGCAGCGGCACCGCGGGCACCAGCGTGGCCAGCGCCGTCAGCTGCACCCTGCGCCCCGCCGACAGCCGGGGCGCCGCCGACAGCAGCCGCCGGACCCGCTGCGGGACGTGCGCCTGCGGGGTCGAGTAGGGCCCGAACACCCCGCTGTCCTCGTTCAGCCCGACCAGCGCCAGCGCGACCGTGAGCCGCCCGAACCGCCGCGAGGCCACGTCGTCCGCGGCCAGCTCCACCAGCCGGTGCATCTCCTCCTCGAACGCCGCGAACACCGGCACCTGCGGGAACCCGCCGGACAGTGCCCGCGAGCAGTGCAGCAGCCAGTCGTGCCGCGCCGCCGCGTGCCCCTGCTCGTGCGCCAGCACGGCATCCAGCTGGCTGCCCTTGAGCCGGCCCAGCGCCGCGGTCGTGACCACCAGCCGAGGGGCGGCGCCGGGCAGCCACCAGCTCGCGGGCCGCTGCCCCTCCAGTACGACGAGCCGTACTCCCGTGGGATCCTCCCCGGGCAACAGCGGTGCCCGCAGCAGCAGTTCGGCCCCCTGTACGCGCCGCCGGGCGCGGGCCCGCAGGACCTCCCGGGTCAGCATCGCGCCGGTCCACAGCCCGCCGCCGGCCAGCGCGAGCGCGGTGCCGACCGCCCAGGCGCCGCCCGCGGCGCCCAGGGCGTAGGCGTCGACCACCCCGGTCGGCGCGGCGGCGAACAGCCGGCCCCGTACCGCCTGCCAGGCGGCCGCGGCGCTCAGCAGCATCGACAGCGCGAAGCACAGCAGCACCGCGCCCACCACGCACTGCCACACCCACAGGGCGACGACCGGTTCATGCTCGGGCCACCGGGCCCGCGCCAGCAGACGGGGGGCGAGCACCGCGGTCAGGGCGCCGAGCAGCAGGAGTGCTGCGGGGACCATCATGGTCCCCACCTTATGAGCGCCCGGCTACCTGCGGGTATGGTCCGGGCGATTGGTGACGCAGCACACTCCGCCGCGGCTCCCCTCCCGGCGGTCACATGGCCAGCAGCATCGCCAGCATCCCCGTCCCCATCGCCAGCCGGCAGGCCCGGAGCAGCTCCGCGCTCCCGCCCCGCCCGCCGCCCGCGCCGCCGCCCGCGCCCACCGTGACCAACCGGGCCCCGCCGAACACCACGTACACGGCGTAGTAGACGAGCAGCAGCCCGGTCAGCAGCGGCAGTCCGGCCGTCGGCGCATGCCCGTGCCCGTGTCCCGGACCGGAGCCGGCCGCCAAGGCCATGTAGACCATCGTCAGCGAGCCCACGAGGTGGTGGGTGTGGTGCGCCCCGTCCCGCAGCAGCCACACCGAGTGCAGGGCGGCCGCGCAGAAGACCGCAGACAGGACGGGCACCTGCCAGCCCCCGCCGATCCCGAGCGGCAGCGCCATCACCGCCATCCCGAACCCCATCAGCGCTTCCCCGCCGGCCGCCGAACCGCCGCGCGGCCCGCTCCCGGATCTGCGCACCCGTCCCAGGCAGTACGCACCGCTCCCCGCGCACAGCAGGACCAGCAGCCAGGCGGAGACGGAGGAGGAGAGGGACATCGCGGGACCGTGCACGGCGGAACCTCCCGGTTCGTCGGCGTCACCGGAAGAGATGCCCGGGCGGGGAGGTCCGCACGCCGGACAGGGATAGGCTCTCCGTGCCGGACCGGGCATGTCATATGCCAGGCAGAGAACGGAGCCACCCGATGTCGACCGCCGAATCCCACACCCTGAGCTTCCGCAGCGCCGTCGAGTCCGACGTGCCGGAACTTGTGGCGCTCGTCGAATCGGCGTACCGGGGCGAGGCCAGCCGTGGCGGCTGGACCACCGAGGCGGACTACCTCGAGGGGCAGCGCACCGACGAGGACGGCGTCCGCCGGGTCATCGAGACCCCGGACGGCACCCTCCTCGTCGTGGAGCGCGGCGGCGAGCTCGTGGCCTGCTGCCAGCTCGAACACCGCGGGGACCACGTCTACTTCGGGATGTTCGCGGTCCGCCCGGGGCTCCAGGGCGGCGGACTCGGCAAGGAGATCCTCGCCGAGGCCGAGCGCCGCGCCCGGGAGCAGTGGGACGCCAAGGAGATGCGGATGACGGTGGTGAACGTACGCGAGGAGCTCATCGCCTACTACGTGCGCCGCGGCTACCGGCGCACCGGTGAGATGAGCCCCTTCCCCTACGGGGACGAGCGCTTCGGCGTCCCGCTCCGCACGGACCTGGCCTTCGAGCTGCTGGTCAAGTCGCTGTAGGCGGACTTCGTCAGGCGGTGAAGCGGCCCGTGCTGCGGATCTCCGGGAAGTCGGTGACCACGCCGTCCAGTTCGAGTGCGCGCGCCAGCCGCAGCTGCTCCAGGGTGTTGACCGTCCAGCCGGTCACCCGCAGCCCGGCCGCGTGGGCCTCCTCCACGGCCTCCAGGCTGATCCGGCGGATGTTCAGGGCGAGCGTCCCCGCACGGACGGTCCGCGCCCGGTCCACCAGGGTCCCGCTGGCGGCCTCGGGCCGGTCCGCGTACAGGCTGGTCCGTACGCCGGGCACCAGCCGGGCGACCTCGCCCAGCACCGCGTCGTCGAAGGAGGCCACCTCGACCCGCCCTGTCAGGTCGCGGCTCAGCAGCAGTTCCGCGAGCACCCCGGCGGTGCCCTGGTCCCGGACCGACACCTGGAGCGGAGCCCGGACGGCGTCCAGGGCCTCCTCCAGGACCGGCACGTGCTGGCCGTCACCGGCGTCCAGCTCGCGCAGCTCGGCCAGGGTCAGGTCGGCGACGGCTCCCGAGCCGTCGGTGGTCCGGTGCACCTCGGCGTCGTGCAGGACGACCAGGGCGCCGTCCTTGCTGAGTCGCAGATCCAGCGCGATGACGTCCATGCCGGAGCGTTCCGCGCGGACGAACGACCGCAGGGTGTTCTCCGGTTCGACACCCATGACCCCGCGGTGACCGATGGTGAGGAAAGTCAAGGTTCTCTCGCTTCCGTCGACGGCGGCTCCCCGCGCGGTCGCGGTGTCCCTACCGGCCGCGCGCGGTGAGGACGCATGCTAGTGCGCCGCGGGTGCGATGAGACCGCCCGTGCGGCGGCCCGTACGTGCCCTTCGGCCGTTGCCCGTCCGGGCCGTGGGGCCGCGGCGCGCGCCGTCGCGGTGTTGCGGCGTCACCCGGGCGTGGGCGCGTCCCCATCGGCTTGACGGCCCGCGGCGAAGGCCCCGCCGGGCGCCGCCGGACCGGCCCCGGCGGCGAGGTCGGCGGCGAGGTGCGACGCGAGGCCCGCGAGGTCCGCGAGCAGTGCCTCGCCCAGCTCCAGCTCCGCCAGGTGCTGGCGCTCGCTCCAGCGCAGCGCCAGCGCGGGAAAGGCCCACTGCGGCACCTCGCCCGCGTGCTCCATGGCCTCCCGTACGGCGGCCAATTCGCCCCGCGTGCGCTCCAGGTGCTCCTCCACCATCGTGCGCAGCCGCTCCGGCTCGGCCAGGTGCCCGAGCCAGACGCGCAGCAGCAGCCCGTGCTTGAGCACCGGGGGCCCGGCCTCGGCGGTGTCGCGGGCCCAGCCGGCCAGCGCCGCGCGCCCGGCCTCGGTGATGGCGTAGCGGCGCTTGGCCCGCGCCTCCTCCGGCCCCGAGCGCGCGGAGGCCGCGTAACCCAGCTCCTCCAGGCGGCGCAGTTCGGCGTAGATCTGGCTGATGGCGGGCGACCAGTAGAAGAAGCGCAGCGAGGCGTCCGCCCACTTCTTCAGCTCGTACCCGGTCCGTTCCCCGGGGAAGGACAGCAGACCGAGCACCGCCCACGCGGTCGGCGGCAGGTCCGCCTGCCTCTTCTCTTGCTTCTTCGACGTCTGACTACTAGTCATATTCCTTATTGAAGTAAGGCCGGGCACGGGACGCAACCCTGGAGGCATCGTGAAGTTCTCCGTGATCTTCGAAGCTCAGCTGGCAGACCCGACGGTGGCACGGGAGCATCAGGTGATCCGCGACTGCGTCGAGCAGGCGGTGCTCGCGGAGCGGATGGGATTCGACCGGATCTGGGCGGTCGAGCACCACTCGCTGAAGTGGTACGCCCACATGAGTGCTCCCGAGATCTTCCTGACCTGGGTGGCGGCCCGGACGGACACCATACGCATCGGGCACGGAGTCGTGTGCATGCCCTTCAACTTCAACCACCCTGTCCGGGTCGCCGAGCGGGCCGCCATGCTCGACCTGCTGTCCGGCGGGCGCCTGGACCTCGGCGCCGGACGCGGGGGCACCGTGCAGGAGACCTCGCTGTGCGGGGTCGACCGGGACCGCACGGCGGCGGAGGTCGAGGAGGCGCTGCGGATCATCGGAAAGGCCTGGCAGGAGGAGGAGCTGGAGTATCACGGGGAGCTGATCGACATCGATCCGCACCCGATCCTGCCGCGCCCGTCGCAGCGCCCGCATCCGCCGCTGTTCCTGGCGTGCAGCCGGGGCGAGACGCTGGTGCAGGCGGCGGAACTGGGGATCGGGGCACTGGTGATGGGCTTCGCCGGACCCGAGTCGATCGCGGCGATGCGGTCCGTCTACGACGCCGCGATCGCCGGGCGGGACGGGGGCCGCTTCGTGTCCACCGTCGTCAACGACCACTTCTCGGTCCTGTGTCCGACGATCGTGCTCGACGATCCGCAGGAGGCGCGCCGGATCGGCACCCGGGGGCAGCGGTTCTTCGCCCAGTCGATCGGCCATTGGTACGGCGGAGCCGGCGTCCCGGACGAGGCGGTGGTCGAGGGTGCCGACGAGGCGGCGGACATGCGCAGGGCCGCCGAGCAGGTGGTGGCCCGGCTGAACGAGCAGGACATTCCGGTCCGGCCCGCTTCCACGGCCACCTTCAACGCCGACCACGCGTACGGCAGCGCGGACGACGCCATCGCCTACGTCGAGCGGCTCCGGGAGGCGGGGGCCGACGAGATCATGTGCCTGATCCAGATGGGCACCGTGCCGCAGGAGGCCTGCCTGGAGACCCTGCGGCAGTGGGGCGAGAAGGTCATCCCGCACTTCGCGGACCGGCGGACGGCGGGCGGGGACGCGTGAGCGCCGCCGAGATGCGCGGGCCCGGCCGGGCCGGGCCCGCCGCGCCGCCCGCCCCCGCCGACCGGCTCGATCCCGCCGCCCGGCCGTACGTCGATGCGATGGCCGCCCGGTTCCCCGATCTCGGCGGGGCCGTCACCGATGCCGTCGAGGCGCGCCGGGTCCTCGCCGCCGGGGCCGCGGGCAAGGACGCGCGGCCGGGCCCGCCGCCCGCCGTGGGCGCCGTGCTGGACCGCGAGGTCCCCGGGTTCGCCGGGGCGCCGCCGGTCCCGGTACGGATCTACCGCCCCGACCCGCGGCGCTGGCCGGGGCCCCGGCCGACCGTGGTGTACTGCCACGGCGGCGGCTGGGTCCTGTGCGACCTCGACAGCCACGACACCCTCGTCCGGGAGCTCTGCCGGGCCTCCGGCGCGGTCTTCGTCTCCGTCGACTACCGCCGCGCCCCGGAGGCCCGCTTCCCCGCCGCCGCACTGGACGCGTTCGCCGCCCTGCGCTGGGCCGGCGGGCACCTGGCCGAGCTGGGCGGCGACCCGGCGGCGCTGGTGGTCGCCGGGGACAGCGCCGGCGCGAACCTCGCCGCCGCCTCGCTGCTGCTGGCCCGGGACCACGGGGGACCGGCGGTCGCGCTCCAGCTGCTGCTCTACCCCGTGCTGGACGCGGGCCAGGACACCGAGTCGTACCGTCTCGACGGCAGCGGCTACTTCCTGACCGCCGCGCACATGCGCTGGTTCTGGGAGCAGTACCTGGGGCCCGGCGGCGACGGCCGCGACCCGCTCGCCTCCCCGCTCGCGGCCGACCTGAGCGGGCTGCCGCCCGCCCACGTGCTGGTCGCCGGGTGCGATCCGCTGCGGGACGAGGGTGAGACGTACCACTACCGGCTGATCGACAGCGGCGTCCTTTCCGCCCTGGACGGCCACCCCGGGATGTGCCACGGATTCCTCGCGCTGGCGGACGTACTCCCGCCCGCCCGGCGGGCTTTGGAGAAATTGGGCGGAGTAATCGCTTCCACCCTGACGGACGGGAAGAATTCCGGTCGAGAAGGGGGTAGTGCAGGATAATTTCCCGTGCTGCCTCTTGAGTGGAAGAGCCTCACATGCTTACGCTGTCTCGACGTGAGGTTCTCCTGTGGAGGAAGTGACATGACGGAAACTCTTGTGCCGGGTACCGGCGGTACCGTGATATCCGCCGATGCGCGGGTGGTGGACCACCCCGCGTGGCCCGCGCTCAAGGCCGCCGTGGAGGAGATCCGCCCCTGGCAGTCCAAGGACGGCTCCATCGACTTCGAGGCCGAGGGCGCTCCCGCCCGGGCCACCGCCGAGGCCGCCGTGGAGCGGGTGATCGGCGCGGTCGAGACGCTCTCCCCGCTGCTCCCGCACGCCACCGCGTACCACCAGGCGCTCGTCGCCGACCTGCGCAAGTGGGCGGCCGACGGCTTCCGCGTGCCGGACTTCCTGGACTCGCTGCTGGCCTTCCAGCCGGCCGCCGAGCGGATCGACGGGCTGCAGCACCTCGTCGTCTTCCCCATGTACACGCAGAACGGCAACCCGGACCGCAATCTGGAGGCCGTCGCGCTGAAGATGGTGTGGCCCGAGTGGCTCTCCGAGCTGGAGCGCACCCGGTACGACAACCCGCTCTTCCTCGGCATCACCCTCGAGGACTTCACCCCGGGGTACGACACCCACTCCGCCGTGCTCTTCCCGGAGACCATCGCCGTGCGCGAGGCCCCCGAGCGCTTCACGTGGGGCGGCATCTTCTGCGACCGCGAGGCCGCCCGCTACCGCAAGGTCACCGCGGCCGCGGTCGACATCCTGGGCATCGAGCTGCCCGAGGACATCGCCGCCATGGTCGAGGACCAGGAGCGCTGCGAGAAGGCCTTCGTCCTGTGGGACATGGTCCACGACCGCACCCACAGCCACGGCGACCTGCCCTTCGACCCCTTCATGATCAAGCAGCGCCAGCCGTTCTGGATGTACGGCCTGGAAGAGCTGCGCTGCGACCTCACCGCCTTCAAGGAGGCCGTGAAGCTCGAGTCCGAGGGCAACGAGCACGGCCGCGACGTGCAGTACGCCGTGCTGTTCGACCGGATGTTCCGCTTCCCGGTCTCCGGCGACCGCAACCGCAACTACGACGGCCTCGGCGGCCAGCTCCTCTTCGCGTACCTCCACAAGCACGACGTCGTACGCTGGACGGACAACAAGCTGAAGATCGACTGGATGCGGGCCCCGCAGGTCACCAACCAGCTCTGCGCCGAGATCGAGGACCTCTACCGGGCCGGCATCGACCGCCCGAAGCTCGTCCACTGGTTCAAGGCCTACGAGCTGGTCTCCACCTACCTCGCCCCGCACCCGGGATCCAAGTGGGCCAAGGGCCCCGACGCCCTCGACACGACGCAGCCGCCCCGCAAGCTCGTGGACGACGTGCTTGCGGACGAGTTTCCGCTCAGCATGTTCTATGAGGCCCTCGCCAAGAAGCTCAAGGGCGTGATCGCCTCGACCCGGGGCATCACGGCCCACAACGCGGACGCCGAGAACGCAGCGCAGGTCGCCGCGTGAGCGTTTCACCCCAGGAGGCTGCACAGATGAACGGCTCCTCGAACGGCAACGGCAAGCTTCACGGCGCGGTGGTGGCGGTGGCCGGGGCCGGCGGGCCCGCGGGCCGCGCCACCCTGCTCCGCCTCGCCGAGGCGGGCGCCGTGGTGGTCGCGTCCGACGCCGACGCGGGACGGCTCGCGGAGGCCGTGGACGCGGCGCGCTACGCGCACGGCGGCGCCACCATCACCGGTGACACCGTCGACCTGCTCGATCTGGCGGCCACCAAGGCCTGGGCCGAGCAGACCGAGAAGGAGTTCGGGCACATCGACGGGGTCGTGCACCTCGTCGGCGGGTGGCGGGGGAGCAACTCGTTCACCGACACCGACCTCGCGGACTGGGACTTCCTGGAGAAGCTCCTCATCCGCACGGTCCAGCACACCTCGCTCGCCTTCCACGACGGGCTGCTGCGCAGCGACCGCGGCCGCTACGTCCTGGTCAGCCAGTCCGGTGCGCACAAGCCGGTCGCCAACAACGCCGCGTACAACGCGGGCAAGGCGGCCGCCGAGGCCTGGACGCTCGCCATGGCCGACTCCTTCCGCAAGGCGGGGGGCGAGGAGGGTCCCGGCGCCGCGGCTGCGATCCTGATCATCAAGGCACTGGTGCACGACGCGATGCGCGCCGAGCGTCCCAATGCGAAGTTCGCGGGCTTCACCGACGTCAAGGAGCTGGCCGAGGCCATCGCCGGCGTCTGGGAGCGGCCCGCCCCCGATGTGAACGGACAGCGTCTGTGGCTCACTCCGCAACCGTGAGGACCGCTTCCGCGAAGACCGACGCCCGCCGGCACCACGACCCGGCGGTGCGCGGTTTCGCGAGCGACAACTACGCGGGAGTCCACCCGGAGATCCTGGAGGCCGTCGCGCTGGCCAACGGCGGCCACCAGGTCGCCTACGGCGAGGACGAGTACACCGAGCACCTGCAGAAGATCATCCGCAGTCACTTCGGCCCGTACGCCGAGGCCTACCCGGTCTTCAACGGCACCGGCGCGAACGTCACGGCCCTCCAGGCCCTGACCGACCGCTGGGGCGCGGTGATCTGCGCCGAGACGGCGCACATCAACGTCGACGAGGGCGGCGCGCCCGAGCGGATGGCGGGCCTCAAGCTGCTCACCGTCCCGACCCCGGACGGCAAGCTCACCCCCGAGCTCATCGACCGGCAGGCGTGGGGCTGGGAGGACGAGCACCGGGCGATGCCGCAGGTCGTGTCGATCACCCAGAACACCGAGCTGGGCACGGTCTACACCCCGGACGAGATCCGGGCGATCTGCGAGCACGCCCACGGCAAGGGCATGAAGGTCCACCTCGACGGGGCCCGGATAGCCAACGCCGCGGCTTCGCTCGACGTGCCGATGCGCACCTTCACGAACACGGTCGGCGTGGACGTGCTGTCGTACGGCGGCACCAAGAACGGCATGATGTTCGGCGAGGCCGTGGTGGTGCTCAACCCGGACGCGGTCCGGCAGATGAAGCACATCCGCAAGATGTCGATGCAGCTCGCCTCCAAGATGCGTTTCGTGTCGGTGCAGCTGGAGGCGCTGCTCGCGAAGGACCTGTGGCTGCGCAACGCCCGGCACGCCAACGCGATGGCGCAGCGGCTCGCGGCGGGGGTCCGGGAGACGGACGGGGTCGAGATCCTCTACCCGGTGCAGGCCAACGCGGTGTTCGCGCGCCTGCCGCACGAGGTGTCGCGTCGGCTGCAGAACCGTTACCGCTTCTACTTCTGGGACGAGGTCGCCGGTGACGTCCGCTGGATGTGCGGCTTCGACACCCAGGAAGAAGACGTGGACGGCTTCCTCCAGGCGCTGAAGGAAGAGCTGGCCCGCTAGCTCCGATGGACGCATGTTTATGCCCTCGACTGTAAATCTATTGATCTACGGTCGAGGGCGTAGCTATGCTCCGGGTCCATGGAGCTGATCCAGAAGAACCCAGACATTCACGCCTATTTGGCGTCGGATGATGTAGTGGACCACTGGCACCCCCTGGTCCAGGACACCGCTGACGGCCTGTGGGCCGCCGCCGGCGACGCATATTCATTCGCCAAAGCGGCCTTCGAGTTCGTCCGCGACGTCATCCCGCACTCCGCGGACTCGGGCGACCCGCGCATCGCCTGGCGCGCCTCGGACGTGCTGAGCACCCGCAACGGCATCTGCCTCGCCAAGTCCCACGCCCTCGTCGCCCTGCTGCGCGCCCAGGGCATCCCGGCGGGCCTGTGCTACCAGCGCCTGACCCTCGGCGACGACCAGAGCACCGGCCACGTGGTGCACGGCCTCGTCGCGGTCCGCCTGCCCGGCCGCGAGCGCTGGTCCCGCGTGGACCCGCGGGGCAACAAGCCCGGCGTGGACGCCCGGTTCGACCTGGAGCAGGAGCAGCTCGCCTTCCCCGTGCGGCCGGAGCAGGGCGAGATCGACTATCCCGAGGTGTACGCGGCCGCGCACCCCGCCACGCTCAAGGCCCTGCGGGAGTCCGCGGACCGACCGGAGCTGTGGCGCAGTCTCCCGACGGCCCTGTAGCGGCCGGGGCCGCTGTCGTGGCCGCCGCCGGTCCCCGCGCCGCCACCAGCGCGTGCAGCAGGGCCGCCGCCAGCAGGGTCACGGAGATCCCGATCAGCAGCGCCCGCGGCGGCACGTCGGCCGCGAGCCCCACGAGGGCCGCCCCGAGCGAGGCGGCCGTGACCTTGAGCCCCGCGCCGAGGGTGAACACCTGGGTCCGTACCGCGTCCGGGGCGTACTGCGACCGGATGCGCAGGGTGGCCGTCAGGATCGGCCCGTCGCACACCCCCGCGGCGGCGAACAGCGCGGCGCCGACCGGCAGCGACGGGGTGAACGCGGCCCCGGCCAGCGCCACTCCGGTCCCGGCCATGGCCCAGCGTGCGAGGCGGCCCGGCGGCACGGCCGTGATCCGGCCCAGCGTCAGGGTGCCGGCCAGCGCGCCCACCGCGAAGGCCGTCATGAGCACGCCCCCGGCGCCCGGACTGCCGAGCCGGGTGGCCAGCAGGACCGAGGTGGTGGTGAGCGAGCCGATGCCGACGAAGGCCAGGGTCGTCGCCGAAGTGATCGCCCGCAGCTCGTGGATCCGCCACAGGGCCGCGAGCCCCGCCCCGAGCCCGGCGCGGGGGGCGCCGGGGCGCGGACCCGCGCCCGGGTTCCCGTACGGGAGGGTCGCGGCCAGTACCGCGGCCGCGGCTCCCGCCAGGACGAGCAGCGCCATCGCGGGTCCGGCCGAGAGCAGCGCCGCGATCAGGCTGACCGCCGCCGGGGCGGTGACCGCGGCGGCGTTGTAGGTGGACGCGTCCCAGCTGTACGCGCGGTCGCGCCCGGCCCCGGCCGGCACCAGTCCCGCGACCAGGCTGGACATGCCGCCCGTCACCATCGGCCCGCAACTGCCCCCGGCCACCGCCACCGCGAGCACCAGCGGCACCGGGGCCCGGCCCAGCAGCAGGGTCAACGTCCCCGCGGCGGCCGTGAACCCGACGAGCGAGCCGACGTGGAACAGCCGGGGCCGCCGCGCCCGGGCCGCGGCCGCTCCCGCGAGCGGGGCCGCCAGTACGTGCGGGGCCAGCCAGGCGGTCAGCACGAAGGCCCCGTGGGCCGGGTTGCCGGTGCGCTCCAGGGCGAGCAGCACGACGGCCATGCCCATCCCCTCGGAGGCGAACCGCGCGGCCAGCGCGGCCGCCAGATACCGTCCGAACCCCTGCATCCCCGTCCCCCTCCCGACGTATGCATCGAACAGTAAGGCGAAAAGGTCGCGGCATGGCGGACTTCGTCAATAGGAAAGTTTCCTGTCGGACATCGTTGTCAACTTGGCATGCCCATGAGTATTTTCGCGGCAGGAAGTCCCCGTTCCCCCCACCTCCGACCGGAAGGCTCTCCATGCGCCACGGAGTCACCGCCGCGCTCGCAACCCTCGGCCTGGGCCTGGTAGCGGCCCTCGCCCCCCTCGCCCCCACCGCCCACGCCGGCCCTCCCCACGGGGCCCCGGGCGCCGACCGGCAGGCCGCCGCCGCCTCCGCCGCCTCCGCCGGGTTCGCCCACCCCGGAGTCCTCAACAGCCGCGCCCAGCTGGACTTCGTACGCACGCAGGTGCAGGCGGGCCGCCAGCCCTGGAAGGGCGCGTACGACGCCATGGCCGCGAGCAGGTACGCCTCGCTGTCGCGCACGCCCAGGCCGAGGGCCGTCGTGGAGTGCGGCTCGTACTCCAACCCGGACATCGGCTGCTCCGACGAGCGTGAGGACGCCATCGCCGCGTACACCGACGCGCTCGCCTGGTACGTCTCCGGCGACACCAGGTACGCGAAGAAGTCGATCGAGCTGATGGACGCCTGGTCCGCGAAGATCAAGGACCACACCAACAGCAACGCGCCGCTGCAGAGCGGCTGGGCCGGCTCCACCTGGCCGCGCGCCGCCGAGATCATCAAGCACGCGTACACCGGCGGCTGGCCGAACCAGGGGCGCTTCGCCACCATGCTGCGCGAGGTCTACCTCCCCGAGGTGATCGGCGGGAAGCAGAACAGCAACGGCAACTGGGAACTGATCATGATGGACGCCGCCGTCGGCATCTCGGTCCACCTCGACGACCGCGCGAGCTACGACAAGGCGATGAACATCTACCTCGGCCGGGTCCCCGCCTACTCCTACCTGGCCTCCGACGGCGCGCAGCCGCTCTACCCGCCGCGTTCGAGCATCGACACGAAGAGCGAGCTGATCGACTACTGGCACGGCCAGAGCACCTTCGTGGACGGCCTCGCCCAGGAGACCTGCCGGGACTTCGGCCACACCGGCATGGGGATCGCGGCGACCATGCACGTCGCCGAGACCTCACGCATCCAGGGCCGTGACCTCTACCCGCAGTTCAAGGACCGCTTCCGGCACCTGCTGGGCTTCCACGCCGCCTACGAACTCGGCCAGGCGGTGCCGTCCTGGCTGTGCGGCGGGAGTCTCGCCAAGGGCATCGGCCCGGCGACCGAGGTGGGCTACAACGCGCTGCACACGCGGCTGGGCGTCAGCATGGAGAGCACGCGGAGGCTCACCGAGGGCCGGCGCCCGGCGGGCACCGAGAACCACTTCGAGGCGTGGGAGACGCTGACCCACGCCGACAATCCCAACTGAGCCCGGACACGGCGAAGCAACGGCCCCGCACCGCGGGGCCGTTGCACGTGCGGTCGGACGGGTCAGCCCGCTTCCTTGACCTGGGCCGGGGTCGGCGCGGTGCCGCCCAGGTGGGCCGGCAGCCACCAGGAGTCCTCGGTGCCCTTCGGCTGGGCGGGGTAGGCGCGCTGCGCCGCGTCCAGCAACTCCTGCACGCGCTCGCGCACCCGGCGGGTGATGGCGCCGGCGTACTGGTCGGCGGGGGCGTCCATCGGCTCGCCCACCCGCATCGTCACCGGGATGTGGCTGCGCTTGAGGTTCTTCGGACGGCCCTTGGTCCACAGCCGCTGGGTGCCCCACAGCGCCACCGGGATCAGCGGGACGCCGGCCTCCTGCGCCATGCGCGCGGCACCCGACTTGAAGCTCTTGAGCGTGAAGGACTGGGAGATCGTGGCCTCCGGGAACACCCCGATGATCTCGCCCGCCCGCAGCGAGTCCAGGGCGTGCTGGTACGCCGTCTCACCCTGCTTGCGGTCCACCGGGATGTGCTTCATCGCGCGCATCAGCGGACCGGACACCTTGTGCCGGAACACCGACTCCTTCGCCATGAAGCGCACCAGGCGCTTCTGCGGGCGCGCCGTCAGCCCCGCGAAGATGAAGTCGAGGTAGCCGATGTGGTTGGACACCAGCACCGCTCCGCCCGTACGCGGGATGTTCTCGGTGCCCTTCATGTCGATTCGGATGTCCAGCGCGCGGAACAGCCCGTGTGCGGCGCCGATCACGGGAGGGTAGACGAGCTCAGCCATGGTGGGGAGACCCCGCTTTCTGCCTGGGGAGGTGCTCCCGGCCGGAAGTTACGGCTGCGTAGGTTACGCGGCCATGGGGATCGTGCCCCATACGCGGCCTGCTGGCCAGCCCAGACGCTCGTGCCCGGCGAGATTCTCGTCACGCCGGGAATGCGGCGCACCTGCCGGGCGCTCGATGGTGCGTACGAGCGTACGGCGATGATGTACCGATACGACTGCGGCGACGGGAGCGACGGGTGCGCGGGGACGAGGGCGGCGGCCGGCTGGGCGCCGCCGAACTGGGTGCGGAGCCGGGGGAGCGAGCCAGCCTCGTGCAGTTCTCGAGCGCCTTCTGCCAGCCCTGCCGGGCCACCCGGCGGATCCTCGCGGAGGTCGCCGACATGGTCGAGGGCGTCGCCCACATAGAGGTCGACGCCGAGCGGAACCTCGATCTCGTACGGGCCCTCGGCATAGAGAAGACCCCGACCGTGCTGGTCCTGGACGCCGGCGGCCGGATCGTCCGGCGGGCGGCCGGGATGCCCCGCAAGGCGGACGTGATCGCGGCCCTGGGCGCCGCGGTATGACCGCCGGGGTTCCGGCCGCCGCGCCGGTGCGCGCGCCCGCACGCAGCGTGACGCGCCCTACATCTGCCTGTTGCGGCTTGACTGTGTACACGGGTGATCGCCAGTCTGACGCCATGCGGTACGAACTCCTGCTTTACGGACGGGGAACCCCCTCATGACGGCTCCGACAGTTCCGTCGCCCCGCTCGGGCGTCGGCCTGCCCGGCTCGCCCGAGCTGTTGCGCTCGGTGTTCCGCCGCCATGCCGCGGGAGTGGCCGTGATCACCGCGGCGGGCGGCGCGGGTCCGGTGGGATTCACCGCGACCTCGCTCAACTCCGTCTCCGCCGACCCTCCGCTGCTGTCTTTCACCATCGGCACCGGGTCTTCCAGCTGGCCCGCGATACGCGACTCCGAGCACCTCGGCGTCCACATACTCGGTGAGGGCCAGAAGGATCTGGCCGGCCTGTTCGCCCGGAGCGGAGCCGACCGCTTCGGCCCGGCCACCGAGTGGGCTCCGGGGCCGCACGGGGTCCCGGTGCTGGACGGCGTCCTGGCTTGGCTCGCGTGCCGCGTCGTGGCGCGGGTGCCGGCCGGTGCGCACCGGGTGATCATCGCGGAGGCGGTTGCCGGGGACCCGGCGGGGGAAGGCCGTCCCCTGCTGTACCACCAGGGACGCTTCAACGCGTTGCGCGACTGAATCGTCCCTGCTCGGGCGGGTTCGGGTGGCGTTGGCAAGGTCACAGTTCACCGGCCTTGCAACCCGGCTCCACCCACGCTGTACTGACGAGTAACATTCCCTTCGGAGCGCGGGCCGCCCCGACCGGGATCCGCCTAACATGGCGCCTATGCTGCCTGCACAAGGCGGTACCAGAAATGACGATGCGGTAGGAGAGCCGGCGTGAGCCTGAGGATCGTTGTCTGTGTGAAGTACGTGCCCGACGCCACTGGCGACCGGCAGTTCACCGAGGACCTGACCGTCAACCGTGACGACGTCGACGGCCTGCTGTCCGAGCTCGACGAGTACGCCGTCGAGCAGGCGCTGCAGATCGCCGACGAGGCCGACGACGCGGAGATCACCGTCCTGACGGTGGGCCCCGAGGACGCGAAGGACGCGCTGCGCAAGGCGCTGTCGATGGGTGCCGACAAGGCCATCCACGTCGAGGACGACGACCTGCACGGCAGCGACGTCATGGGCACCTCGCTGGTGCTCGCCAAGGCGATCGAGAAGGCCGGCTACGACCTGGTCATCACCGGCATGGCCTCGACCGACGGCACCATGGCCGTCCTCCCGGCGATCCTGGCCGAGCGCCTGGGCGTCCCGCAGGTCACCCTGCTCTCCGAGGTCAAGGTCGAGGACGGCACCGTCACCGGCCGCCGCGACGGCGACTCCGCGAGCGAGCAGCTGGAGGCCTCCCTCCCCGCGCTCGTCTCGGTGACGGACCAGTCGGGCGAGGCCCGCTACCCGTCCTTCAAGGGCATCATGGCCGCCAAGAAGAAGCCGGTCGAGTCCTGGGACCTGTCCGACCTGGACCTGGAGTCCGACGAGGTCGGCCTCGAGGGTTCCTGGACCGCGGTCGACTCCGCGGCGCAGCGCCCGGCCCGTACCGCCGGCACGATCGTCAAGGACGAGGGCGAGGGCGGCAAGCAGCTGGCCGAGTTCCTGGCCGGCCAGAAGTTCATCTAAGAACCTCGGCCACCCCTCTTAGCCCCCAGACACTTCGCAATCGCAGGAGAGCAGTCCCATGGCTGAAGTTCTCGTCTACGTCGACCACGTGGACGGCGCCGTCCGCAAGCCCACCCTCGAGCTGCTGACGCTGGCCCGCCGCATCGGCGAGCCCGTCGCCGTCGCCCTGGGCGCCGGTGCCGAGGCCACCGCCGCGGTGCTCGCCGAGCACGGCGCCGTCAAGGTCCTCACCGCCGACGCCCCCGAGTTCACCGAGTACCTCGTCGTACCGAAGGTGGACGCGCTGCAGGCCGCGTACGAGGCCGTCTCCCCGGCCGCCGTGCTCGTCCCGTCCTCCGCCGAGGGCAAGGAGATCGCCGCGCGCCTCGCGGTCCGCATCGGCTCCGGCATCATCACCGACGCCATCGACCTGGAGGCGGGTGACGAGGGTCCGGTCGCGACGCAGTCCGCGTTCGCCGCGTCCTTCACCACCAAGTCCCGCGTCTCCAAGGGCACCCCGGTCATCACCGTGAAGCCGAACTCGGCCCCGGTCGAGGCCGCCCCGGCCGCCGGCGCCGTCGAGGCGCTCGCCGTCACCTTCGGCGCCCTGGCCACCGGCACCAAGGTCACCGCGCGCACCCCGCGCGAGTCGACCGGCCGCCCCGAGCTGACCGAGGCCGCGATCGTGGTCTCCGGCGGCCGCGGCGTCAACGGTGCCGAGAACTTCCACATCATCGAGGAGCTCGCGGACTCCCTCGGTGCCGCCGTCGGCGCCTCGCGCGCCGCCGTCGACGCCGGCTGGTACCCGCACTCCAACCAGGTCGGCCAGACCGGCAAGTCGGTCTCCCCGCAGCTGTACATCGCCTCGGGCATCTCGGGCGCGATCCAGCACCGGGCCGGCATGCAGACCTCGAAGACCATCGTGGCCGTCAACAAGGACGCCGAGGCCCCGATCTTCGACCTCGTCGACTACGGCGTGGTCGGCGACCTCTTCGCGGTCGTTCCGCAGCTCACCGAGGAGATCAAGGCGCGCAAGGGTTAGTCCCTGACCTGCGTATCTCTCCGCCTCCGGGGCCGTGTGGTGATTCTCACCGCACGGCCCCGAGTCGTTTGCCCGCAGGGGCGGGGGGACCATTGACTGAGTGGCACCCCGTGACTAAATTCTGTAATGCGGATCTAAGATTCCGTGAAGCGGAAAAGAGGAGAGTGCACGATGGGTCAGCAGGAGAAGGTGGCGACGAGCCTCGCAGGCGCGGTCAGCGAGGGCATCAGCGCCTCCCTCGCCCCGGTGGACGCGGAACTCGCGCGCCACTACCCGGGCGACCCCGGCACCCGCCAGCCCATCCACACCGTCTACGTGCCGGGTGACGTCTTCGCCGCCGACACCATCCGCTCCTGGGGCGACCAGGCCCTCGCGGCCCTCGACGAGCACGCCCCGGACGCCGCGACCTTCGCCAAGGTGCTGGGCATCTCCGACGAGCTGGCGGTACCGGTCTACGACCGCGTCCGCGCCAAGCTCGCCTCCGAGCCGATCGAGGACCTCCGCGTCGACTTCGAGGACGGCTTCGGCGTCCGCTCCGACGAGGAGGAGGACCAGGCCGCGGCCCGCGCCGCACGCCTCGTCGCCGAAGCCTTCTCCAACGGCACGAACGCCCCGTACATGGGCATCCGCATGAAGTGCATGGAGTCCAACGTCCGCGACCGCGGCATCCGCACCACCGACGTCTTCCTCTCCGGCCTGCTCGCCAACGGCGGCCTGCCCGAGGGCCTCGTCCTGACCCTCCCGAAGGTCACCTACGCCGAGCAGGTCAGCGCCTTCGTCAAGCTGCTGGAGGCCTTCGAGACCGCCCGCGGCCTGCGCCCGGGCCGGATCGGCTTCGAGATCCAGATCGAGACCAGCCAGTCCATCCTGGCCTCCGACGGCACCGCAACCGTGGCCCGCATGATCGAGGCCGCCAAGGGCCGGGCGACCGGCCTGCACTACGGCACCTTCGACTACAGCGCCTGCGTCGGCGTCTCCGCCGCGTACCAGTCGAGCGACCACCCCGCCGCCGACCACGCCAAGGCGATCATGCAGGTCGCGGCCGCCGGCACCGGCGTACGCGTCTCCGACGGCTCGACGAACGTCCTGCCCATCGGCACCACCGAGCACGTCCACGAAGCCTGGAAGCTCCACTACGGCCTCACCCGCCGCGCCCTGGCCCGTGCGTACTACCAGGGCTGGGACATGCACCCCGCGCACCTGCCGACCCGCTACGCGGCCGTCTTCACCTTCTACCGCGAGGGCCTCGACGCGGCCGCCGCGCGCCTGAAGGCGTACGTCGCGAAGATCGAGGGC
Organism: Streptomyces sp. NPDC060031; assembly: GCF_042736805.1. Classification (NCBI taxonomy): domain Bacteria; kingdom Bacillati; phylum Actinomycetota; class Actinomycetes; order Kitasatosporales; family Streptomycetaceae; genus Streptomyces; species Streptomyces sp. NPDC060031. Next base: position 46,548 of record NZ_JBHWVM010000001.1, on the reverse strand, counting down.
GACGTCATGGACGAGCCCGCCACCGCCAAGGCGCTGGCCGGCTACCTGGTCCGCGGCCTCGACTGCGGCGCGGTCGGCGCCGAGGAGGTCGCCGCCCTGACCGGCCTGACCCGCGCGGAGCTGGACGCCTTCGCGATCCCGCGCCGCTCGGCGACCCTGACGGCCAGCGCCTGACAGTGACGGCGCGTGCGGCCCGCCCCGGGATCTACAGGGGCCGGGCCGTCGTCCGTTCCGGGACGGGCGGCAACCGGAGGTGTACGGTGCCGTCCGCGCACGAGGCGGCGAGAAGGCTGCCGTCGGCGGAGAAGGCGACCCCGTGGACGGCCGAGGGATGCCGGTCACCGGCGAGTCCCTGGCAGTCGTTGCCCGCGACGGCGAGCAGCCGGCCGTCCGGTGCGAAGGCCGGCGCCCGTACCCGCCTTCGCTGGCCGGCCGGCGGTCGGCGGTGAGGCCGCCGGGTCTCCAACTCCCCGGAGTCGTGCGGCGGGAGCGCGGTCTCCCGGCCGAACCCGTCGTACGAGTGGAGGATCCGCACCAGCGCCATCAGCGAGTCCAGTCCGAGCAGCCGCTTGCCCCTGAACGCATCGCTCCGGGTGGCGACTGGCAATGGGACGTCCGTCCGGCAATCCACCGCCCGGGCTTCGGGTCTCCGGTAGGAGGGATTGCCGCGGTTGATGCGCAGCGTGCGCAACTCCACCCGCGTCCCCCTGGGAGATGTGTGGGGACCAGGCTGGAAGGAACGGCGCCGACCGGCGGCGAACGCCGTGCTGCGCGGCCTCATCCGCTGACCGGCGGGAGTTCGCCCGAGCCGCGCCGGATCAGGCGGGTCGGGAGTTCGATGCGTGACGGGGGGAGTTCGGAGCCCGCGAGGCGTTGGAAGAGGCGGTCCGTGGCCACCCGGCCCAGGGCCGCCGCGTCCTGGGCGACCACCGTCACGCCCGGGCGCAGCAGGTCGGCCAGTTCGAAGTCGTCGAAGCCGACCAGCGCCACCGGACGGGACCCGGCCGCCAGGACCCGTACCACCGTGACCGTCACCCGGTTGTTGCCCGCGAAGAGCGCGGTGACGGGATCGGTGCCCGCCAGCATCGACCGGGCCGCGGCGGCGACGCGCTCCGGGTTCGTCGAGCCCAGCGAGACCCAGGATTCGGCCACCGGCAGCCGCGCCGCCGCCATCGCCTCGCGGTAGCCCCGCAGTCGCTCGGTGGCCGTGTGGATGCGGGGCTGGTCGCCGATGAACCCGATCCGGCGGTGGCCGCCCGCGATCAGGTGGGCGACCCCGTCCCGGGCGCCGCCGAAATTGTCCGACAGCACCACGTCCGCGTCGATCCGGCCCGCCGGGCGGTCCACGAACACCGTCGCCACACCCGCCCGGATCTCCGGCTCCAGGTAACGGTGGTCGTCCCCGGCCGGGATCACGATCAGTCCGTCCACCCGGCGGGCGCACAGCGCGAGCGCCAACTCCCGCTCACGGTCGGCATCCTCGGCGCTGGAGCCGTTGATGAGCAGCGCCCCGTGCGCGCGGGCCACCTCCTCCACGGCCCTGTTGAGCGGCCCGTAGAAGGGGTCGGCGAGGTCCTCCAGGACCAAGCCGACCGTGGCCGTACGGCCCTTGCGGAGCACGCGCGCACTGTCGTTGCGGCGGAATCCCAGGGCCTCGATGGCCTCCTGCACCCGCTTCTCGGTGTCGGGGGTGACGCCGGGTTCCCCGTTGACCACGCGGGACACCGTCTTCAGGCCGACGCCTGCCCGGGCCGCCACGTCCTTCATGGTCGGCCGGTTGCCGTAGCGGGGCTCGGACGGGCGGCGGGTGTGCGGCACGGGACGGAAACCTCCGGAGGCGATGTGCGGCGGTGTGTGATGCGGGGCTGGTCAAGGCTCTGACCACGAGGATAAGCACTCGGCCGATAACCGGGTTTCCGTGGCAGGGTGGTGCGGGCAAGCCACTGGGGGCTCTGGACGGGCCATGGGGGCCACATGGGGAGAGGGGCAGACGTGATCGTCTGGATCAACGGCACCTTCAGCGCCGGCAAGAGCAGCACGGCCCGCGAACTCGCCGGGATCCTGCCGGACAGCACGCTGTTCGACCCGGAGTTCATCGGCGACGCGCTCCGCGTGCTCCTGCCGCGCAAGCGCCTCGCGGAGGTCTCGGACTACCAGGACCTGCCCAGCTGGCGCCGGCTCGTCGTGGACACGGCGGCCGCGATGCTCGCGGAGCTCGGCGGGGTGCTGGTGGTGCCGATGACGTTGCTCAGGCAGGAGTACCGGGACGAGATCTTCGGCGGGCTGGCGGCGCGCCGGATCCCCGTACGCCATGTCCTGCTCGCCCCGGGGGAAACGATCCTGCGGCACCGGATCGCGACCCGCGAGGAGCCCGGGGCCGCGCACGACGTGGAGCTCCGGGTGCGGCAATGGGCGTACGACCACATCCCCGCCTACCAGCAGGCGCTGGGCTGGCTCACCGCCGACGCGTACGTCATCGACAACGGCGCGCTGAGCGTGCGCGAGACCGCGGAGCGGATCGCCGAAGCCGTACGGACCGACAAGGCGCGGGCCTGCGACATAGTCCAGACCCCGCATCCGACGGCCGAGACGGTGGCGGCCGGGGTGCTGCTCTTCGACGCCGAGGGCCGGGTGCTGCTGGTGGATCCGACGTACAAGGCGGGCTGGGAGTTCCCGGGCGGCATCGTCGAGGCCGGCGAGGCCCCGGCGCGCGCGGGGGTGCGCGAGGTCGAGGAGGAACTGGGCCTCGCCCTGGCGGGGCCGCCCGACCTGCTGCTGGTGGACTGGGAGCCGCCCGTGCCCCCGGGGTACGGGGGGCTGCGGCTGCTGTTCGACGGCGGCCGGCTCTCGGAGGCGGACGCCGCCGGGCTGCGCCTGCCCGGGCCGGAGCTGAGGGCCTGGCGGTTCGTGACGGAGGCGGAGGCCGCGGGGCTGCTCCCGCGGCAGCGGTACGAGCGGCTGCGCTGGGCGCTGCGCGCGCGGGAGCGGGGCCGGCCGCTGTACCTGGAGGCGGGCCGCCCGACGCCCTAGGCGAGGGGCGCCGCCGCCGCGGCCAGGGCGGCGGCGGTGTCCGCGGCCACAGGGTCGCCGTGGCCGAAGCAGGCCACCGACGGGGACAGGGCCGCCAGCCGGTGGAAGGACCTGACGGCCTCGGCGCGGTCCACGTTGAAGACGCCCAGCATCACCTGGCCCACGGCGGCGATGCAGTCACCCGTGAACAGCACGCCGTGCGCGGGCAGATGGACGCCGATGCTGCCCGGCGTGTGCCCCGGGGCGTGGACGGCCACCGCGCCGTCGCCGAAGCCGAGTGCGTCGCCGTCCTCCAACTCCCGGTCCACCCGCGTCGGCGGGGCCTCGGGCACCGTCAACCCGTGTGCGTAGAGCGGGAGTTCCCAGTCCAGCAGGTCCGGCTCCGGGACCGGGAGCTCACCTCGGATCACGGGTGCGTCCAGCCGGTGCGCCAGTATCTCCGCGCCCCAGCGGGCGGCGAGTTCGCCCGCCGCGCCGACGTGGTCGCGGTGGCAGTGGGTCAGCACGACCCGCTCCAGCCGCTCCGGCCGCAGCCCCAGGGAGCGGATCGCCCCTTCGATCGCGGGCGCGGAGTCGACGTGGCCCGCGTCGATCAGCGTGAGGGCTTCACCGTCGCACCACAGGTACGCCTGGCCGATGGGGAAGCGGAGCATGTGCAGCCGCCCGGGGAGTACTTCGACGAGATCCATTCCCCGAACGTACGCCCGACGCCTCCGCTCCCGGCGGACGATTCGCCGGGAGCGGAGTACGCCGACAGCGCAGACCCGGGCGCCGGACGGTCAGGCGCGCCCCGGGCGGTCAGGCGCGCTTGGAATCCGCGTAGTTGACCAGGAACAGCGCCTCCGCGACCGACAGCCGTTCCAGCTCCTCGGGCGAGACGCTCTCGTTCACCGCGTGGATCTGGGCCTCCGGCTCGCTCAGGCCGATCAGCAGCATCTCCGCCTCCGGGTACAGCGAGGTCAGCGTGTTGCACAGCGGGATCGACCCGCCCATGCCGCTGACCTGCATCTCCTGACCGGGGTACGCCGCCTCCAGCGCCTGCGCCATCGAGGCGTACGCCGGGCTGCTCGTGTCCGCCTGGAACGGCTGGCCCTGACCCACGACCTCGAGCTCCAGGCGCGCCTTCCACGGGGTGTTCGCCACCAGGTGCGCCTCCAGCAGCTTGATGGCCTCCGTGGTGTCCACGCCCGGCGGCACGCGCAGGCTGATCAGCGCACCCGCACTCGCGTGCACCGACGGCGTCGCCCCGACCACCGGCGGGCAGTCGATGCCCAGCACGGTGACCGCCGGACGCGCCCACAGCCGGTCCGCGATCGTGCCCTCGCCGATCAGCTCGACCCCGTCCAGCACCTTCGCGTCGGCGCGGAAGTCCGCCTCCGGGTACTGCAGGCCCTCCCACACCGCGTCCGAGGCCAGACCGTCGACCGTGGTCGAGCCGTCCGCCGCGCGCAGCGAGTCCAGCAGCCGGATCAGCGCCGCCAGCGCGTCGGGCGCGGCTCCGCCGAACATGCCCGAGTGCAGGTTGCCGCCCAGCGTGTCGATCTTCACCTTGATCAGGGTCATGCCGCGCAGGGTGGCCGTCACCGTCGGCAGGCCCAGCCGGAAGTTGCCCGCGTCGCCGATCACGATGGTGTCCGCCGTGAGCAGCTCGGGGTGCGCCTGCGCGTACTGCTGGAGGCCGCCGGTGCCCTGCTCCTCCGAACCCTCCACGATCACCTTCACGCTCACCGGCACACCGCCGTTGGCCTTCAGGGCGCGCAGCGCGAGCAGGTGCATGATGAACCCGCCCTTGCAGTCCGCCGAGCCGCGCCCGTACCAGCGGCCGTCGCGCTCGGTCAGCTCGAAGGCGGGGGAGATCCAGGCGGCGTCGTCCAGCGGCGGCTGCACGTCGTAGTGCGCGTACAGCAGAACGGTCGGGGCGCCCTCGGGGCCGGGCAGGAAGCCGTACACCGACTGCGTGCCGTCGGGGGTGTCGAGCAGCGCCACGTCCTGGAAGCCCTCGGCGCGCAGGGCGTCGGCCACCCAGTTCGCCGCGGCCTCGCTCTCGCTCTTGGGGAACTGCGCCCAGTCCGCCACCGACTGGAAGGCCACCAGTTCCGCCAGCTCCTGCTTGGCGCGGGGCATCAGCGAGGCGATGGTCTCGGCGATCGGATTGGGCGACATGGGCACGCTCCTCTTGGGTGCGACGTTGTTGTCTGTGTACGCCTCCCGCATCCGCGGGGTGTGCGCATGGCGGGTACGGCGAAAGGCAGCCTCGATCCTCGCACAGCGGAGCGAGGCGCTCTCTCGCCGTAGGATCTCCCCGGCATCGGGCAACGCATGATCAGGAGCATCAGCACATCGTGAGCAGCGACGACGACGTACGCGACGTAGCGGCAGGGGACACGTCCGCGGAAGCCACCGGCGAGGTGGACGCGGTGGGCGGGCTGGGCGAGGTGTGGGACGTGGTCGTGGTCGGGGCCGGACCGGCCGGGTCCTCGGCCGCGCACGCGGCGGCCACGGCGGGGCGGCGCGTCCTGCTGCTGGAGAAGGCCGAGCTGCCCCGGTACAAGACCTGTGGCGGCGGCATCATCGGCCCCTCGCGGGACGCCCTTCCGCCGGGCTTCGTCCTGCCGCTCAAGGACCGGATCCACGCGGTCACCTTCTCCCTGAACGGGAAGCTCGCCCGCACCAGGCGCTCGAAGAAGACGCTGTTCGGGCTCGTCAACCGGCCCGAGTTCGACGCCGCCCTGGTCGCGGAGGCAGAGAAGGCCGGCGCGACCGTGCGCACGGGTACGGCGGTCTCGCGGGTCGAGCAGCACGGCGCGGCCGTGCCGGACCGGCGCACCGTCGCCGTCGTGCTCGCGGACGGCGAGACCGTCCTGGCGCGGGCGGTGGTCGGAGCGGACGGCAGCGCGAGCCGGATCGGCGCGCACGTCGGGGTCGAGATGGACACCGTGGACCTCGGCCTGGAGGCGGAGATCCCCGTGCCGGAGACGGTCGCCGCGGACTGGAAGGGCCGGGTGCTCATCGACTGGGGCCCGCTGCCCGGCAGTTACGGCTGGGTCTTCCCCAAGGGCGACACCCTCACCGTGGGGGTCATCTCGGCGAAGGGCGAAGGCGCCGCGACCAAGCGGTACCTGGACGACTTCATCGCCCGGCTGGGGCTGGCCGGCTTCGAACCGGCCGTCTCCTCGGGTCACCTGACCCGCTGCCGCAAGCCCGATTCGCCGCTCTCGCGCGGCCGGGTACTGGTGGCGGGCGACGCGGCAGGACTGCTGGAGCCGTGGACCCGGGAGGGCATCTCCTTCGCGCTGCGCTCGGGGCGGCTCGCGGGGGAGTGGGCCGTGAAGATCTCCGAGGCGCAGGACGCGGTCGACGCGCGTCGGCAGGCGCTGAACTACGCCTTCGCCGTCAAGGCCGGGCTGGGCGTGGAGATGGGCGTCGGCAAGCGGTTGCTGAACGCCTTCGAGGCCAAGCCGGGGCTCCTGCACGCCGCGATCACCGGTTTGCGGCCGGCCTGGCGGGCCTTCGCCCGGCTCACCCGCGGTTCGATGACGCTGGCCGACATGGTGCGGGCGTACCCGCTGGTGCGCAGGGCGCTCCACCTGCTCGACGCCCGCCAGGCGCGGAGCCGCGGCCAGGGCTGAGGCGGGCCCCCGCGGGAGGGGGCGTCGTACGTACGGAGGTGGCGGTCTTGCCGGGCTCGATGGCAGGGCCGCCGCCGCGTACCCGGGCGCCGCGTGGTGGTTCGCCACGGCGGGGCATGGGGCGGGTGCCGCTCTTGGGCCGGGGAGGCAGGGAGGCGGGTGCTGGGTGCCGGGTGCTGGGAGGCGGCCAGTGGCTGCGGGGGCGGGGGCCGTCGGGCCGGTTTTGGCCGGATCACCCGGCGACGACGGCGATCCGGAAGACCGGGTGGTCGGCGGAGGCCTTCTGGAGCTCGGCATCGGAGGACTTGGCGGTGATGCCCTGGAAGAACCGGTTGACCTCCCAGCCCCACTTCTCCAGGTATCCGCGCAGGACGAGGGCCTTCTCGGCGGGGTCGGTGACCTCCGTGACGGTGAAGGCGCTCACCTTGCGGCCCACGCGCAGTTCGCCGCCGCCGGCGACCCGCATGTTGCGGACCCACTGGGAATGGCCGCGGGCGGAGACCAGGTACTGGGTTCCACCGTGGGTGAACGGGTTGACCGGGATCCGCTGCATCTGGCCGGACGTGCGGCCGCGGACCGAGAGTTCCGCCGAACCGGCCAGGCTGACGCCGATGCGGGCCAGCTTTCCGAGGAGCGAGTTGAAGCGGGTGGCGAGCGGGCTGGCCTGTACGTAGTACGGGGTGGGCGCGTTCATGGTGGCCTCCGAGGCGATGGGGAGAGCACTGCTCTCGCTTGAGATCAGTGTGCACGGATCGGTGCACCAAAGCAAGAGCGGTGCTCTCGAAACAGTGCACCGATCCCGTTTTTGTGCAGTGCTCTGTCCGCGTGACACACTGGCTCACATGAGCACCACGCGAGGGGCCAGGGAACGGGCCCGCATCGAGGTAACCGCCGCCATCAAGGACGAGGCCCGCCGCATGCTCGCGGCCGAAGGCGCCGCCAAGCTGTCACTGCGCGCCGTCGCCCGGGAGCTGGGCATGGTCTCCTCCGCCCTCTACCGCTACTTCCCCAGCCGCGACGATCTGCTCACCGCGCTCATCGTCGACGCCTACGACAGCGTCGGCGCCGCGGCCGAGCAGGCCGACGCCCGTACCCTCGCCGCCGACGGCGGCCCCCGCGCGCGCTGGATGGCCGTCTGCGGGGCCGTACGCGCCTGGGCGCTGGAGCACCCGCACGAGTACGCGCTGATCTACGGTTCGCCGGTTCCCGGATACACCGCCCCCCAGGACACCATCGGCCCCGCCTCCCGCGTCGCCAACACCTTCATCGGCATCGTCCGCGCCGCCTACGAGGGCCGAGGCCTGGCCCTGCCCCCGCTCCCCGCCGAACTGCGGCCCGAAGCCGTCCGCATGACCGCGGACTTCGCCCCGGGTCTGCCCCCGGAGGTCACCGCGGCCCTCGTCGCCGCCTGGGCGCAGCTCGTGGGGCTCGTCTCCTTCGAGCTGTTCGGCCAGTTCAACCGTGTCGTCGAGGACCGCGCCACCTTCTTCGCGTACGCCGCCGGCCAACTGGCGCACGGTGTCGGCCTGTCCACCACCGGCTGACCGTCCCGTCACGTACCGGGCCAGGGCGAGTGCGCCGAGCAGCGCCACCATGCGCGCCTCCGCCCGGCCGAGAATTCAGCGAAGACCGCTGCCCGGTACAGGCCCAGGTTCGGGCCGGCCGCCCTCCGAGCGCCCGTTGAAGGTGCGGGCCGGCAGTACGCCGCAGGGCGCCCGCCCAGCAGGGCCCAGTCAGAGCGCGCGCAGCCCGCGGCGAGCAGGGTGGACGAGGAACGGGCGGCGCGGGAGCCGGCCGCCGGGCCGCACCAGCAGGAACGCCCCGGTGGGGTGGCCGACTTGGTGGCGGTCACCACGAGAGTGGCGGAATCGGGTCGCGGCGAGGCGGACCCTGCCCGACGTCCCGACGTCCCGACCCCGACCCCGACCCCGACCCCGCGCCCGCGCCCGCGCCCGACAAGCTTCGCCCCCTCCTTCGAGGAGTAACCGGCTGGCGTCCGCCGGACCTTCCCGCATCTGGTCCGCCGCGGGCTGCCGGCCGCGCACGCGCCGGACCCGTCCGGGGCCGGGTGTGGTGGGCGACGGTTCGATTGTCTGTTCCTCACACCAAAGGGAACGGTTCTGCCGTGCGCGGCGGGGCGTGCGTCTAGTGTTCCTCGGGTCGCGCCCCTGCGCCGTCGGAGGAACCGCCATGGCTCGCGCCGCGAAGGCTCTGTACGCCGTTGTCGTCACGCTCTTACTCGCCGCCCCCGCCCCCGCCGTGACCGCGTCGGCGAGCGGGGGCCGGGCCGGTGGCGCGGCGGCTGTCACGGCGCCCGCACCGGCGCCCGCGCCGTCCGTGACGCCGAGACCCCGGATACCCGGGGTGCGTGGCCTGGAGATCGGCGTCCCCGCGTACGTGTGGGCCGACGACCCCATGCTCGGCGACCTCGTCGCGACCGGCCCGGCCGTCTCCGTGGTGGTCCTCAACCCCGGTAACGGCGACGCCGCCTTCGGCGCCCCCTGGCGGGCCCGCGCCGACGCCCTGCGCGGCGGGACCACCGCCACCGGCGAGAAGACCAAGGTGCTGGGCTACGTCCACACCGACCACGGCAACCGCGACCCCGCCGCCGTCAAGGTCTCCGTCGACAACTACCTGAAGACCCGCGACGGCCGCCTGCACGTCGACGGGATCTTCTTCGACGTCGTCAGCCGCGACTGCGGCCCCGGCAACGCCACCCGCGACCACTACGCGGAGCTGCGCCGCTACGTCGAGGACACCATGCACGCCGTCGACCCCGCCGTGCCCGGCCTGGTCGTCGACAACCCCGGCACCGCCATCGCCGACTGTTACCTGGAACCCGGCCACCGCACCGCCGACGTCTTCGTGACGTACGAGGACACGTACGCGGCCTACACGGGCGGCGGCGGTTGGCTCGGCGGCAACGTCTTCAACGACCTCACCGGCTACCGCGGCGGCACGGAACTCGACCCGACCGGCACCGCGTTCTGGCACCTCGTCCACGACGTTCCGGACGCCGCCGCGATGCGCGCCACCCTCCGCACCGCCTTCGAGCGGGGCGCCGGCTACGCCTACGCCACCAGCGCGGACATGCCCAACCCGTGGAACGAGGGCCCGGCGTGGAAGTACCGGACCCAGACCGCGTACGCCGCCACCTTCGGCTGACGCGTCGCCGGCGTCAGCGCCCGTCGCTCTCCGGGCGGCGGGGGAAGCGCCACAGCAGGAGGGTGACGCGTAAGAGGAACGCGGCCGCGGCCAGGATCCCGCCCGCCACGGACAGGACCCGGCCGGCGGCGGGGGAGAGGTCGAACGCCGCCGCCGGGCCGTACACCGCCCCGAAGACGAGGGCGGCCGCGAAGCATCCGCTGACGAACGCGTAGCCGATCTCGGTGGTGATCGCATCCCGGTCCGCCTGCGTACGCCGCCCCATGCGTGCAGTGTCCGGCGCGTGGCGCACCGTCACAAGGGCGCCCGCTCGCCGAACCCTCCCTGACCGCTCGCCGACCGCTCTCCGGGCTCTCGCCGGCCGCTCAAATGCCGGCGGTCTCGCTCCACAGCCGCGCCAGCTCCAGATCGCCCGTGACACCGGGACCGGCCAGCGGCAGACGGTTCCACAGCGCGGCGTACAACCAGGCCGCCTCGCCGGTCAGCTCGCAGTCCACACCGGCCGGATCCCCGCCGGTGTGCGCGTCTCCCCGCACCGTGTGGGCCGGCTCCTGCGACAGGTGTACGGTCCACACCGCGCCCGTGTCGGCGGCGCGGACCCGCACCACCCGCGGCTGCGGGGTACGCACCTGGCTGCGCGGCCGCGCATGGAAGCCGGTCAGCAGCTCGTCCACCCCGTCCTCCGCGAACCCGGGCTCCACCGGCCCGAAGACCGCGCCGAGGGCCGCCTCGGCGTCCATCCGGTGCACGGTGGTCTCGTGCGCCTGGCGCCGCGCCCAGAACGCCAGCGGCGAGGGCGGAGCCGTCGGCAGGAAGGTCCAGCACTGGACGTCGGCCGGAGCCTCGGTCAAGGTCCGCACCAGCGCCGCGTGCCCCTCGCGGAACCAGGCCAGCAGCTCGGCGCCCACGAGCTCCGGCGCCTCCGGGATCGGCCCCGGCTCCACCTGTGCGTTGCCGACGTACCCGGCGGCCCAGCGGTGCACCGAGCCGGTGTGCTTCAGCAGATCGGCCACCCGCCACTGCGGACACGTGGGCACCAGGGCTTCCGTACCGGCCTGTTCGGCGGCGTCGGCGAGCAGTTCTCCCTCGCGGGCGAGCGTCTTCACGTACTCGTTGATCTCCATGCCGGGAGTCTGGCAGCAGGCACTGACAATGGGAGGCATGGACGGCGAACTCTTCCCGCGCGAGCGCACCGAGATCGCCCCCGGCGCCGTGCACGTGCCCGACTGGCTCGGGCCGCGACGGCAAGGGGAGTTGCTGCACGCCTGCCGGGAGTGGGCCCGACCGCCCGCGGGGCTGCGCACGGTCCACACCCCGGGCGGCGGGACGATGACCGCCCGGCAGGTGTGCCTGGGCCGGCACTGGTACCCGTACGGCTACGCGCACACGGCCGTCGACGGGGACGGGGCGCCGGTCAAGCCGATGCCCGGGTGGCTGGCCGACCTGGGCCGGGCCGCCGTCGCCGCCGCGTACGGTGACGCCGCCGCGCGGGGTGTCGCCGCCGCGTACGGCGACGGGCCGGACCCCGGGGCGCCGGAGGCGTACGACATCGCGCTGATCAACTTCTACACCGGCGACTCCCGCATGGGCATGCACCGTGACGCGGAGGAGAGGTCTGCGGCTCCGGTGGTCTCGTTCAGCCTGGGTGATTCCTGCCTCTTCCGCTTCGGCAACACCGCCTCGCGCGGGCGCCCGTACCGGGACGTCGAGCTGCGCAGCGGGGATCTGTTCGTCTTCGGCGGACCGAGCAGACTGGCCTATCACGGGGTGCCGAAGGTCCTGCCCGGCACCGCTCCGCCCGGGCTCGGGCTGACCGGGCGGCTGAACATCACGCTCCGCGTCGGCGGGCTCGATTAGCCGGCGGCGTCCGGGGCCTCCCGATCATGCGAGGATCGCTGTCATGAACGGCAACGGGGCCCCGCCGCGGGTGGGGGACGTGACCACGGTGTCCACCGCCTCCACCAGTGCGTCTGCCAGTGCGTCCGCCAGCGCTTCCACGAGGGCCAAGCTGGAGCGGGGCCGCGGTGCGCTCGGTCCGGCGCTGGAGCTCGTCCACACCGGCCGGGCCCCGACCCGGGCCGTCCTGACGGCCGAGCTCGGCGTCACCCGCGCCACCGCCGGAGCCGTCGCCGCCGAGCTGGAGGCTCTCGGCCTGATCCGCGTCGACTCCCGCCCCGGCGGCGCGGGCGGCACCCAGGGCCGGCCCTCGCACCGCCTTTCCGTGGACGAGAGCGGCCCGGTGGCCTTGGCCGCGCAGGTGCACTCGGACGGCTTCCGGGCCGCCCTGGTCGGCCTCGGCGGCCGGATCGTCGCCACTGCCCCCGGCAAGGTCACCGTCTCCGCCGACCCGGCGCAGGTGCTCGGCGCGGTCGTCGAGGCGGGCGCCGCCCTGCTCGCCGAGTCCGGGCGGCGCTGCATCGGCGCGGGTCTGGCCGTGCCCTCGGCGGTCGCGGAGCCGGAGGGCACGGCGCTCAACCCGCTGCACCTCGCCTGGCCGGCCGGCGCCCCGGTGCGGGCCATCTTCGCCGAGTGCGTGAAGGCCGCCGGGATCGACGGCCCCGCCCTGTCGGGCAACGACGTCAACCTCGCCGCGCTGGCCGAGCACCGGCACGGCGCGGGCCGCAGCGCGCAGCACCTGCTGTGCGTGGCCACCGGGCACCGCGGGGTCGGCGGGGCGCTGGTGCTGGACGGCCGCCTGCATACCGGGAGTTCGGGCCTCGCCCTGGAGGTCGGCCACCTCACGGTGAACCCGGAGGGGCGGGCCTGCCACTGCGGCGGCCGCGGCTGTCTGGACGTGGAGGCGGACCCACTGGCCTTCCTCACCGCGGCGGGACGCACGCCGGGCCCGGAGGTGTCGCTGCTCCAGCAGGCCCGGGACCTGCTGCGGGAGGAGGCCGCGGAGCCTTCGGTACGGGCGGCCGTCGAGGAGCTCATCGACCGGCTCGGCCTGGGCCTGGCCGGCCTGGTCAACATCCTGAACCCGGACCGGATCATCCTGGGGGGTCTGCACCGGGAGCTCCTGCACGCCGACCCGGAGCGGCTGCGCGCGGTGGTCGCCGACCGCAGCCTGTGGGGGCGCAGCGGGGGCGTGCCGATCCTGCCGTGCACGCTGGACCACAACAGCCTGGTCGGAGCCGCGGAGCTGGCCTGGCAGCCGGTGCTGGACGACCCCCTCGGGGCCCTGGGCGCGGCTGCCTGACGGGCGCGGCCCCCGGCCCCTGAGGAAGCCGGGCCGCGGGGCCGCGGCCCGGGACGGCGGCCTTTTCGGCCGGCCCCCGTCCCGGGGGGTCCCGCGGGGGTGCGCTACCCGGGCCTGGCGCCGACCGGGACCGCCACCGGCAGGGCGGGCGCCGCCGCCCCGGGGTCCACGGCGGCGAGTGCGGTCCGGGCGGGATCTCGTACGGGCTTCGCACCGATGCCCACCGGCGCTGTCGGCGCCACCGGGGCGGGTGCGGCGCGCAGGGAGAACCACACGGCCTTGCCCGTCCCGTCGGCGTGCTTGCGGGCTCCCCACGCCTCGCTGACGGCCTCCACGAGCGCGAGGCCGCGCCCCGAGGTCTCCAGGGCGTCGACCTCGATCTCGCGCCGCACGGGCAGCCGCGGGTCGCTGTCGCAGACCGAGACGGTGAGGCGCCCGAGGCGCAGTTCGATCTCGACCGTGCAGGTCTTGTCCGGCTGGGCGTGGCGGTGGACGTTGCTGAGCAGCTCCGTCACGCCGAGTGCGGCCCGGTCGATGAGCGGGTCCAGCTGCCAGTGGCGCAGTTGCGCCGAGATGATTCGGCGGATCTGGCCGATCCGCAAGGGCAGGGCCTGCAGTTCGACGACGCAGTGCCTGCGGGAATGACTTATCACGGCTGCGACTCCCCGACATCAGTGTTACGGGTGCGGCACCCTCGGTCATGCCCCACCAGGGTCACCCACCGTGCGCCTCCGTGCAACCGAAAGCGATCGAAAGCAATCCGCATAGATACCCAAAGTGACTGTTTGTGCAGGTGAGGGGGGTACATTGCGAAAGCAAGGCCGCACGGTTCAAGGAAACGCACGAAGGAGCACGGCGCCATGAGCACCACCGGTACGACTGCCACCACCGTCGATGTCGACCGCAGCGACGCGGAGTACCGCGCCTGGCTGAAGGAAGCCGTCCGCAAGGTGCAGGCGGACGCCAACCGCTCCGCCGACACCCACCTGCTGCGCTTCCCGCTCCCCGAGGCCTGGGGCATCGACCTGTACCTCAAGGACGAGTCCACGCACCCGACCGGCTCCCTCAAGCACCGCCTCGCCCGGTCCCTTTTCCTGTACGCCCTGTGCAACGGCTGGATCCGCCCCGGGCGCCCGGTCATCGAGGCCTCGTCCGGCTCCACGGCGGTCTCGGAGGCGTACTTCGCCAAGCTGATCGGCGTACCGTTCATCGCGGTCATGCCGCGGACCACCAGCCCCGAGAAGTGCCGGCTCATCGAGTTCCACGGCGGCGAATGCCACTTCGTCGAGGACTCGATGAAGATGTACGAGGAGTCGGCGCGGCTCGCGGCCCGCACCGGCGGGCACTACATGGACCAGTTCACGTACGCGGAGCGGGCCACCGACTGGCGCGGCAACAACAACATCGCGGAATCGATGTTCCAGCAGCTGCAGCTGGAACGTTTCCCCGAACCCGCGTGGATCGTGGCGACCGCGGGCACCGGCGGCACCTCCGCGACCATCGCCCGCTACGTGCACTACATGCAGCACGACACCCGGATCTGTGTCCCGGACCCGGAGAACTCCTGTTTCTTCGAGGGCTGGACCAACCACGACCCGGACGCGAGCAGCGACTGCGGTTCGCGCATCGAGGGCATCGGGCGCCCCCGCATGGAGCCGAGCTTCGTGCCCGGCGCCATCGACCGGATGATGAAGGTCCCGGACGCGGCGAGCGTCGCCGCCTGCCGCGCCCTGGAACAAGCCATAGGCCGCAAGGCGGGCGGTTCGACGGGCACCGGCCTGTGGAGCTCCCTGAAGATCATCTCGGAGATGGTGGCGGAGGGCCGGACGGGCAGCGTCGTCACCCTGCTCTGCGACCCGGGCGACCGCTACCTCGACAAGTACTACTCCGACTCCTGGCTGGCGGCGCAGGGGCTCGACATCGCGCCGTACGCGAAGACGATCGAGACCCTCCTGACGACCGGCGTGTGGCGCGAGCCCGCAGCCTGACGGCCGGGGGCCGGGGTTGAGCCGGGGGCCGGCTGGGACCGGGGCCTGTCGGGCGGGCGGCCGGCTGGCTACGCTGTGCGGACTTCGAGCGTGCGCAGCGCCGTTCGGACCGGAGTGCAGTCTCGGGGGAGCCATGCCGGAGCCGGTCGACCAGCCGCCACGGACCGCGACAGCCGGGCCGTTGACCTGCCCGCGGTGCGGCCGCGAGGACCGGGTGACGGGAGTCGGCGCCGCCTACCTGGCGGCGAAGGCCAAGCTCCGCGAAGAGACCGGCACCGGCGAGGACTCGAAGGTCACCACCCGCGAGGAGAACTCGGCACTGGCCCAGGCCCTGGCCCCCGCGCCGCCCGAGCCCGCCGGCACCGCCCGGTCCTGTGCGGCGACGCTGCTGCTCCTGGGGTCGGTCGGCACCTTCATCTGGGGCGCCGTCGCCGGGAAATGGCTCAGCCGCGACTCGGCGGAGCGCTGGATCCCCGGGCCGAACGGCGACGGCCACGTCGTGGTCGACCCGCCGCTGCTCCACCTGGCCTGGATCTCCGGGGCCGCGCTCGCCCTGGCCGTCCTGCTGTTCGTGGTCGAGGCCAGGATCACCGCCAAGTGGCGCAGGCGGACGCTGCCCGGCCGAGGCGCCGCCGACGCCGTCTGGTCGGCCGGGTGGTACTGCGACCGCTGCGGCACGGTCCACTTCACCGGCGAACCGGCCCTCACCCTGCAGCAGTTCCGCACGCGCGTCTGGTCGGCGGGCGACTACGGCGACCTGGCCCGCGAGCACCCGGCGCTGTGACGACGTCGCGTCGCACGAGGGCCGCGCACCGAGGCGCGGCCGTGACGCTCTGGGGCGAGGGCCGGGTCGGCCACGGCGACGGCCGGCGGACCGAACGCGGGCCGAACGGCCCTGGGAGTGCTGCTGGTGCTGGTATCGGCCGGTACCTTCACCGGCGGCTCGGCGGGATGCGGTCAATGCCCCGTGGCGCGCTCGTCCGCGAGCCTGAGGTCCAGGGCGCGGACCGCCGTACGGAAGGAGTGGCCCAGGCCGGGGCGGGCGGCGGTGAGGGCGAGGCGGAAGGGGGCCGAGCCGTCGGCCGCGAAGGTCCAGCGGACGTCGGTGCCCGAGCCCGCGCCGGCGGGGGTGAGCCGCCACTCCTCCAACAGGGCGCGCACTCCGGGGACGTTGGTCTCGTCGACCCGGTACGCGTAGCGCTCCTCCGGATCCGCCGCCATGATCGTCTCCTGGAACCGGGCCCCGCCCACCAGCTTGATCTCGCGGCCAGCCCCGCCGTTCGTCGGGCGGGCGAGGGTGACGGCCCTGAACCAGCGCGGCCAGCCCGCGACTTCCTCGGCCAGCGCCCGGTAGAGGTCCGCGGGCGGTGCCGCGGCCGTGGCCGTGAACGCGTGGCGTACGGGGGCGTTCTGGACGAAGTCCAGCCCCACCGGGCGGAGTCGGCGAGCCATGGCGGTACTCCCTGGGGTGAGGAAGGGAACGAGCGTGCGGTCACATTAGCTGGCGGGCCGTCAGATGTGCGCCCGGGGGGTGGATTCCCACGGTGTGGGACCTGGGCAGGAGCGACCGTGCGCGGGATGCTGGACCTGCGTTGATCACGCCTCGCGACCGGAGGCCGCAGTGCCGGAATCCCTTGACCCCCCAGCCCCAGCCCCTGTCCCGCTGCCTCTCCCTGTTCCCCCGCTCGCGTTGGAGCTGCTCGTGCACGGCGTGGCCGGGGCCGGGCCCGGGGAGTTGCTCGGGGATCCGCGTACCGTGCGCGTCACCGGCGACTCCACCGCCGCGGTCTTCCGGCGTACCGACGACGCCGACGCCGAGACCCACCCCGAGCGGTACGCCGGCCGGCCCGTGCCCGAGGCCTACTGCTGGTCCCGGCTCACCTCCGGCAACGGCGCCCGCGCACTGTGGCTGCTGCTCCTGCCGTTCATGGTGGTCAACCTCGCCCACTGGGCCCGCCCCGCCGGCATCGGGGCGCCGCGCGCGGTGCGGACGTACGGGGTGCTCGTACGGGTCCTCGCGCTCAGCCTCACCGTGCTGCTCATCGCGGCCGCCTGCGAGGTCGCGCTCGATCTCGTCGCCTGGCAGTCCACCGGAGCCCCCTTCGGCCTCGGGTTCCCGCCGCCCGGCAGCTGGTGGGGCCAGCCCGGCCGCCGCCTCGCGGTCTGCGCACTGGTGCCGGCCGCGCTGACGGGACTGCTCTGGTTCCTGTCGAGCCGCACGTGGAGCGCGTACGAGTCCCAGCCGCCGCCCGCCCACGCCGGCGGCCCCGACCCCGCGGGCCCGGGCCCCGCCCGGGACGGCACGCCCGCGCTCGGCCGGCCCGGATTCTGGTACGGGCGCCGGCTCGTGGCCCGGCTGCGCGCGGCGCACACCGCCGCCGGGCTGCTCACCGTCGCGGCGGCCGTCGCCGCGCCCACCGCCCGCCACGACCGCCGGGCGGCCGCCCCGGCGCTCGAAGCCCTCGGCTGGACGGTGCAGGCGCTGCTCGCCACCGGCGCCGCCGTCGTGCTCTGGGTCGTCTGCCGGCGCGGCCGCACCGAGGCGCGGCCCGACCACCGCCTCGACCGGGCCGCCATCACCCTGCTGCCCGGCGCCGCCCTCGCCCTGCTGGCCGCCGTTCTCCTCTATGCCTGCTGGTCGCGCCCCGGCTGGACCTCGGCCGGGCGGTTGCCCGGGGACTTCACCTTCGGAGTGCTCATGCTGGGTCAGGGCGGCTGTGTGCTCGCCCTCGCCGCCGTCGCCTCCTACCTGCACCGCCGCGCCCCCGACCACGACCCCGCCGTCCTGTACGGGCTCGGCGGCCCGGCCGTCGCCATGCTCGGCTGCGCCCTCGGCGGAGTCATGTCCGGCGGGGTCGCCCAGCGGGTCGCCGACTCGCTCGACGCGCCGGCCGCGCCGGGACCGCCCGTACTGCTGTCCTGGCAGGCCGCCGTACTGCCGCCGCTGCTCCTCGTGCTCGCTCTGCTCGCCGCCTGGTTCGCGGTGCGCGGAGCCCGCGAGCGGCGCCGGGTCGCCGGGGCCGTGGCCGCCGAGTACCCGGGGGAGACCCCCGACCCGGCGCGCAGCCGCCGGATCGCCGGGGTGCGGGCCGCCGCCGCGCTCACCGACTCCGCGCCCTGGTTCGTGGGCGCCGTCTCCGGGATCACCCTGCTGCTCGGCGCGGGCGCACTCGCCGGAGCCTGGATCGGAGGGCAGGTCCCGGGCGAGGCGGCCCGCGGCGCCGGCCCGGTTCTGGAGAGCGCCGCCCGCGCCGCCCAGGACGCCGGGTCCTGGCTCATAGGATTCGGCTTCCTGCTCTTCGTGACCTGGGGCCGGCGCGCCTACCGGGATCCCGCCGCGCGGCGCACCATCGGCATCCTGTGGGACGTCGGCACCTTCTGGCCGCGCGCCGCCCACCCCTTCGCCCCGCCCTGCTACGCCGAGCGTGCCGTGCCCGACCTGACCTGGCGGATGGCCGGCTGGACCGGGCGCACCGGGGGCCGCCTGGTGATCTCCGGCCACTCCCAGGGCAGCGTGCTCGCGGCCGCCGCCGTCTGGCAGCTGCCCGCGCACGTCCGGCGCCGGGTGGCCCTGCTGACGTACGGGTCCCCGCTGGGCCGGCTCTACGGGCGCTGGTTCCCGGCCTACTTCGGCCCCGGGCCGCTCACCGCGCTGCACCGGGAGGTCGACTGCTGGCGCAACCTGTGGCGCGCCACCGACCCCATCGGCGGCCCGGTCCTCCCCGGCACCGACCAGGCCGTGGACCGTGGACCGCTCCCCGACCCGGTCGCCTACGGGCGCAGCGCGCGGCACCCGCTGCCCGCGCCGATCCTCGGGCACGGCGACTACCAGGCCGACCCCGCCTTCGCCGCCGAACGCGAAGCGCTGCTCGCGCGGTTGGCGGCGGCCGCGCGGGCCGGCGTACCGCTCCCGAGGCTCAGCGCGAAGCCGGCAGCTCCGGCAGCCCCGGCAGCACGGGCAGATCGGGCAGATCCGGCAGCACGGGCAGCACGGGCAGGGCCGGCAGCTCCGGCAGATCCGCCGGGAACAGCAGGGTGAGCTCGTCGGTACTCGGATCCGACAGCTGCGCCACCCGCCCCGCGTGCCGCTCGACCATCGACTCGAAGGTCTGGCGCGCGGTGCGGCCGTTGCCGAAGGCCGGGCCCTTGGGCAGCTCCGTGAAGTACTCCAGCAAGGCCTTGCCGGTGCCCTCGCCGAGCCGGTACTCGTGCTCCTCGGCCTGCTGTTCCACGATCCGCAGCAGCTCCTCGGGCCCGTAGTCCCCGAAGGTGATGGTCCGCGAGAACCGCGAGGCCACACCCGGATTGACGGTGAGGAACCGGTCCATCTCCGCCGTGTACCCGGCGACGATCACCACCACCGCGTCCCGGTGGTCCTCCATCAGCTTCACCAGCGTGTCGATCGCCTCGCGCCCGAAGTCCCGGCCCGAGTCCTCGGGCGCCAGCGCGTACGCCTCGTCGATGAACAGCACTCCGCCGCGCGCCCGGTCGAAGGCCTCCTGGGTACGGATCGCGGTGGAGCCGATGTGCTCGCCGACCAGGTCCACGCGGGACACCTCGACCAGGTGGCCGCGCTCCAGCACCCCGAGGGAGGCCAGGATCTCCCCGTACAGCCGGGCCACCGTGGTCTTGCCGGTGCCGGGGGAGCCGGTGAAGACGAGGTGCCGGCGCACCGACGCCGCCTTGAGGCCCGCCTGTTGCCGCCGCCGTCCCACCTCGATCATGTCGGTGAGCGCGCGGACCTCGCGCTTGACGCTGTCCAGCCCCACCAGCGCGTCGAGCTGGCCCAGTACCTCGCCGGAGCCGCGCGCCGCCGCCGACGCGGCGGGGCCCGCCTCGTCGGCCGGCCGCGGAGCCGGCACATCCGCCGCGGCCCGGCCCACCGGGTCCTGTGCGGAGGCCGCGGACACGGTACGGATCCCCGGCTGGGCCCCGGCCTGCCCGCCGGCCGCGGCCGACTGGGCGGCGAGCCTCGGGCCCGGCTCGTCGCTGGTGCACTCCTCGGCGGTCGGGCCGTCCTCCGCGAACTCGTACCCCCCGCGCGCGCAGCGCTCGGTGTGGCAGTGGTGCAGCGCGGTCCGGCAGCCGTCGAGGACGTGGAAGCCGAAACCGGCGCTGCCCGTCACCCGGCAGGCCGTGAAACGGCCGCGGCCGCCCGCCGACACGTAGAAACCGGCCTCGGCGGGGGAGCTGACCGTGCACCGCTCCAGGACCGGATCGGCGCCCTTGGTCACGATCACGCCCGTCTGGACGGCGTCGACGGTGCAGTTGGCGAGGGTGCCGCCGCTTCCGTGGTCGCGGAACCAGGCACCCGTCGCGGCCTCCCGGATGCGGCAGTCGTCGAGCTGTACGGTCGCGCCGTCGCTCACCGAGACGGCCGTGTTGCGCACCTGCGACAGATCGCTGTCGACGACGTCCGCGCGCGAACCCCGGTCCAGCACGAACAGCGCGTCCGGCACGTCGTGCACCCGGCAGGAGTCCAGCGAGGCACTGGCGCCGTCGCTGATCCACACCGCCGGATAGTCGCCCGTGCTGTCGTGGATCTCGCAGGACTCGGCGACCACCCGGGTGCCCGGATCCCACACCGACAGGCCGTTGCGGCCGAAGCGGCGCACGGTCGTGCGGCTGAGGCTGAGCACCGAACGCGAGCGCAGGTCCACCGCGTTCTCGGGGATGTCGTGGATGTCGCAGCCGGCCAGGGTGAGCACCGCGTCGGTGTCCAGGGTGACGCCGTCGGCGGAGGTCCGGTGCACCGAGCAGTCGGTGAGCACCGCCGTGGCCCGCGCGGCGACCTGTACGCCCGCGCCATTGATCTCGTACACCTCGCAGCCCAGCGCCTCCAGGCCCGAGCCCTCGCCGGTGACCCCGATGCCCGCGCCCGTGGCGTGGTGGATCCGGCAGCGCTCCAGCCGGGGGCGGCCGCCGCCGCGCACCGAGACGCCGGTCTGCCCGGCGGCCACCACCTCGCACTCCTCGAACACCCCGCCGCCGCCGTCCAGTACGGAGATCCCGACCCCGGTCGGGTTCTCGACGGTGCACCGGCGCACGAGCGGCCTGGCCGCGCCGCGGACCTCGATGCCGGCCGCGGACCGGGTGCTGACCCGCAGGTCGGTGAGCTCGGGTGAGCCGTCCTCGACGAGCAGCGCGGGCGCCGCCCGGTCCTGGCCCTCCAGGTACAGGTCCTGCACCACGGCCGAGGCGCGCACGGTCAGCGCGACCCCGTCGGGCGGGGCGATCCGCACCGAACCCACCGCGCCCTCCGGCCCGCGCAGGGTCACGGCGTGGTTGAGCACCAGGTTCTCCCGGTAGGTGCCGGGGGCGATGGACAGCACGTCCCCGTCGCCCGCCACGGCCAGTGCGGCGGACAGCGTCGGATACTCACCGGAGCGGCGACGCCACCGCGAAGAGCCGCCGTGCGTCACCTGGACCGTGCTCTGAGCCATGGTGCTGTCGTGCCCCCAACCTCGTACTCGCGCTGCCGATGAGACCGGAGCCGGTCAGAGCGACTGGAGCGACTGATCCGGCCGCTCCACCGTAGCGCGCGCGGGGCCGCGGAGTTGCCAGGTCAGCTGCCCGCGCCCGCACGGCCCCAGTCGGGGCCCACCGCGGCCCACGCGCGGTCCAGTCGTATGTACCGCCGATGCATGAGCCGGCGTACGACCAGCCGCCGGACGGTCTCCACCAGTGCGGCGGCGGCGAGCGCGGCCGCGAGGCCGGCCATCCCCGCATGGAAGTCGGCGGCGGTCGGGTCGAGCGGGCGGCCCACCACCCGCCCCTCGGTGTCGGTCCAGATCCGGAACTTGTCGCCGGGGCGCGGGGGCTCCTCCGCGGCCGGCACCCGGCCCAGGTGGCTGCTGCCGTCGGGCGCGGTCCACGCGGCCATGATCTGCGTACGCTGCGGGGTCTGCCGCTGCGCCCCCGGATCGGCGGCCGCGCCCGCGGGCGGATCCGGGGTCGGCCGGACCACCACCGCCGGTACGAGGTACCGCTCCTGCCGCTGCTCGCGCACGGCCCGCTGAAGCGTGTCGTCCACCTGGACGCCGGCCACCCAGCCGACGGCCGGAGCCACCAGCAGGACGCACACCAGCGCGGCGAACGCCACCCACGCCTCGAAGAGATCGGTCTGGCGGCGCAGCGGATTGCGCCGCCATCGCCACACACCCATTGCTGTCCGCACGGTCCGGCTCCCCCTACTTGTGCCAGTCTCCGTCTGCCTGCCGTACAAGCCTCCCGCACCCCCCGGTGACGCGCATTCCGGGACTCGCGAGACCTGTGTCACCCAATCCGGTACATGCCTGAGGAGGAGACGCTTTGGATGTGTCTGTCCTCGGCGTCTCTTCCTCACACGTATTGAATGGTCCAACGGCCGTGTAGTGGTGTGCGGTTCCAGCATTCTTCGAGAGCCCCTCGAATGTGTCATTCCGAGGGAGGCCGTCGCAGGGCCGTGTCTGGCCGGTCGGCTATTGCAGGACGCGGACCTCGTCGCCGACCCGTACGGTGCCCAGCCGCACCGGTACCAGCTGCCGCCCGAAGGCGAGGGACTTGCCGATCCGCCGGTGCCTGCCCAGGGTCTTCAGCGGCTCCTTGCCCCGCTGCGCCGTCGCCTGGTCGGTGGTCGTGACGATGCACCGCCCGCACTCCCGGGCCCCGCGGAAGACGGCGTCGCCGATCGCGATGCGCTGCCAGCCGTCCTCGGCCCACGCCTCGGCCCCGGCGACCACCACATTGGGGCGGAAACGGTTCATCGGGAGCGGACCCTCATCGGCGTGCTCGCCCTGCGCGATCAGCGAGTTGAGCGCGTCCAGCGACGCGAGGGTGGTGATCAGCAGCGGATAGCCGTCGGCCAGGCTCACGGTCTCGCCGGGCAGCGCGTACTGCGGATCCACGGGCCGTCGTACGGCCGGGTCGTCCATGTGCACCAGTCGCGCGGGAACCCCGAGGTACGCGCTGAACCAGTCGGCCGCGGCGCGCGCCGCGACCACGGTCTCGATCTTCTTCCCGAACAGGACGACCGGCTCCAGCGGCCCCGGCTCGGGCACCTCCACGAGGAGGTCCGCCATGCCCGGCGCCGACAGCGCCACCCCGCCGCTCCCCAGCGGACGGGCCGTGGCCAAGGCCAGCCGCGCCTGCTGGCGTTGGGTGATGACCGTGCCCTCGAAGTCCACCACCGCCCACCGGCGGTCGCCGGACAGGCCCCAGGGCTCCACGGTCACCTCGTCGGGAGCTGTCCCCGCCACCGACTTGACGGGATGGACGTGGAGCGCCTGGACGTACAAGTTCGACATGGAGGCATACTGCCAGCCGCCTCCGGTCGGTCAGTAACCTCGTCCCTGCTGGTACTGGCGGCCGTACGGGTCCTCGTACGTGGCGGCCGGCACGGGCGCGGGCTGCGCCTGCATCGGGCGCGGCGCGGCCGGACGCATCGCCTCGTACCCGGTGCCCGTGGCGACCGGGCGGGGCTGCTGGTGCTGCGGCTGCGGCATGTATCCCGTGCGGGCCGCGAGCGGCTGCTGCTGAGGGATGTACGGGGCGGGTGCCTGCTGCAGCGGCATCGGCTGCGGCGCGGCCTGCTGCTGGTACGGGTACCCGTACGCCGGGGCGTGCTGCTGCTGGGGCATCGCCGGGGGCAGCGCGGGCAGCGACGAGGCGAGGGCCGGGAGGTACCCACCGCTCGAGTAACCGGAACTCGGGGAGTCGTAGGCGGCCGGGACGCGGATCGGGGCGATCTGCGGGGTGCCCCGTTCGGCGACGAGGGAGTCGTAGATGGGGGTGTCCGGGAAGGAGGGCGCGGAGTAGTAACCGCCGCCATAAGTGGAGCGGGGGGAGGTCATGGGACCTAAGTTAAGCCCACGACTTCACCGGGTCCATAGCGAGGTGTCGTCAACACCGCCCTGACCTGCATCTTCGCAGGTCAGGGCCACAGCTTTCACTTGACGTTCACGTGCACGATTCGTCACTTCCACCCCGGCTTGTCTCTACTCGTCCTCACTGGTTGGGTGTTGCACCGACTTCGTGCTGACACAGCGTCACAAGCGGGTGACCTCGGATGACTCCACTTTCGGTGGTGATCCTCCGGCGCGCGACGGTTTCAGGCGTCACTGGGCCGGGCATAGGTACGGCCCTTCCAGGCCGCACCCCGCCCGCGGTAGTGCTGCACGGCCGAGTCGACGGTCATCAGGAGGTACAGCAGCGCCGTGAACGGAAGCAGCGGAGCGAGCGCGGCCGGCTGCCGGTAGTAGCGCAGCATCGGCAGGTACGTGCCGGTCATCAGCAGCCACGCCAGGGCGCCCGCCCAGGCGGTCGCCGGCCGGCCGGCCCCGAGGCCCGCGAGGAGGGCCGCCGGCGGAACCAGGTAGACGAGGACCAGCCCGGCCACCGCGCCGGCCAGTACCGGCGGCTGGTGGCGCAGTTGGGCGTAGGCGCTGCGCGAGACCATCCGCCACAGGTCCCCGAGCGCGGGGTACGGGCGCACGCTGTCCACCCGCTCCGCGAGTCCGAGCCAGATCCGGCCGCCGGACCGGTGCACCGCGCGGGCGAGCGAGACGTCGTCGATGACGGCCTGACGGATCGAGTCCGGCACGCCTGCGCGCACCGCCGCCTCCGTGCGCAGGAGCACGCAGCCACCGGCGGCCGCCGCGGTCCGGGCGGTGGGGCGGTTGATCCAGCGGAAGGGGTAGAGCTGGGCGAAGAAGTACACGAAGGCCGGAACCACGAGCCGCTCCCACGGGCTGACCACGCGCAGCCGCGCCATCTGGGAGACGAGGTCGAGGTCGGCGGCCGTCGCGGCGGCGACCAGCTCGCGCAGGCTGTCGGGCTCGTGCGCGATGTCGGCGTCGGTGAGGAGCAGGTAGTCGGGCTCGTCCGCGTGCGCTCCGCGGGCGAGCGCGATGCCGCGGCGCAGCGCCCAGAGCTTGCCGGTCCAGCCGGGGTCGGGATCACCGGGGGAGACGACGGTGAGGGGGAGGCCGGGGTGCTCGCGGGAGAGCCGGCGGGCGAGGTCGGCGGTGCCGTCCGTACTCCCGTCGTCGACCAGGATGACCTCGGCCTCGCCTGGATAGTCCTGGGCGATCAGCGAGGGCAGGCTGAGGGGAAGCACCTCGGCCTCGTCCCGGGCCGGGACCACGATCGCGACGGACGGCCAGCGGGCGGGGGCGGTGCGCGGCGGGAGCCGTACGTCCGTCCGCCAGAACATGCCCTGCCCGAGGGCGAGCCAGAGCCAGACGGCGAGCGAGACGAAGGCGGCGGCGGTGAGGAGGCCCATGTCGGCAGTGTGCCGGGCCCTGCGGGGCTCGGGGCGGATGCGGGCGGCGTGGCGCCGCTGCCGAGGCCCCGGACCCCGCGCCTCCGCCCCTGGACCCCGCGCCCCCGCGCCTCCGCCTCGGGCCCCGCGCCTCGAACGCCCGCGGGGCTGGTTTCGCCCGCCGGTGCTGGATTTGTTCGGCGTGGCCGGATTTGCGCGCTGGAGGCGGGATTCTCGGCCAGGGGCGGCCCGGTCGATTAAGGTGACCAAGTGAAGATCGCCCTCATGGACTCCGGGATCGGCCTCATCGCGGCGGCCGCCGCGATGCGTCGGCTGCGCCCGGACGCGGATCTCGTGCTGTCGTCCGACCCCGACGGAATGCCCTGGGGGCCGCGGACCCCCGCCGACCTCACCGAGCGGGCCCTCGCCGTCGCCCGCGCCGCCCGCGGGGAGGGGCCGGACGCGCTGATCATCGCCTGCAACACCGCCTCCGTGCACGCCCTGCCGACCGTGCGCGTCGAGCTGGAGCCCGCGATCCCGGTCATCGGGACGGTGCCCGCCATCAAGCCCGCCGCGGCCGCCGGGGGGCGGGTCGCGATCTGGGCCACCCCGGCCACCACCGGCAGCCCCTACCAGCGCGGACTGATCCGCGACTTCGCCGCCGGGGCCCGCGTCACCGAGGTGCCCTGCCCCGGACTCGCCGACGCCGTCGAGTACGGGGACGGCACCGCGGTCGTCCGGGCCGTCGCGGCCGCGGCCGCGCTGACCCCGCCCGACGTGACCGACGTGGTGCTCGGCTGCACGCACTACGAACTGGTCGAGGCGGCCATCCGCGCCGCCCTCGCCGAGCGCACCGGGGGCGTCGAGCTCCTCTTCCACGGTTCGGCCGAGCCCGTGGCCCTGCAGGCGCTGCGCCGCCTCGGCGCCCGGCCCGAGCCGGACCTGCCGCCGACCGGCAGCCTGACCGTGCTCCTGAGCGGGCGTCCCGGCGCGCTCCCCGAGGCCGCCCTCGGATACGCCGAGGGCAGGCTGCTCGCGGGCCGGAACGCCACCGTGGGGCGATGACCCCCGAGGGCCGCACCCGGGTCGCAGCCGCCGCCGATCAGCGGTCCTGTTCCGGCTGAGGGCCCCGGCCCGGGCCCTGCGCCGCCAGGCGTACGGCCAGGTCCCGCAGCGCGGCCGCGTCCAGGACCCGGTCCCCGAAGCCCGGCAGCGGGACGTGCAGGGAGGCCGTCCAGGCCTCCGGGACCGCCGCTTGGCCGTAGCGGGCGCCCGCCAGGATGCCGGTCACCGCCGCCACCGTGTCGGTGTCCCCGCCCAGGTCGACGGCTGCCCGTACGGCGGCCGCGAACCCGCCCGTGGTGCGCAGCGCCCACACCGCCGAGCCCAGGCAGGGCCAGACCGCCCCGTTGAACTCGGTGGCGAGGTCCGGGTGCCAGTCGGGGGCGAGCACGCGCGCGTACCGCTCGCGGTGGCCGGGGTGCACCGCCTCCAGGGCCCCGGGCAGCGCGGCGAGCGGATCGGCTCCCTCCAGTGCCACTCGTACGAGTTCGTGCAGGACGGCCGTACCCTCCCAGGCGGCCCGGTCGCCGTGCGTGAGCGCCGCGATCCGCCGGGCGGCGGCCATGGTGCCCGCCCGGCCCGCGGGGGCGAAGTACACCGCGGAGGCCGAGGCCCGCATCAGGGAACCGTTGCCCGCCGCCCGGGCGTTGACCTGGAAGTGCAGGGCGGCGGCCAGGTCCCAGGGCTCGCCGTTGGTCAGCACGTCCTCGGTCTGGAGCCCGATGTCCTTGGGCCGCCCCGCCGCCCAGCGCTGGAACCGCGCGAAGACGTCGGGGAGTTCGAGCCCGCCGTGCTCCAGCAGGGACTCGCCGACCAGCACCGCCATCTGCGTGTCGTCGGTGGCCTCGCCCGGTTCCCAGCCGCCGCCCCCGCGCATCTCCTGGCCGCGCGCCGTCAACTGCCCGGCGGGGCCGAACTCGTAGGGCGCGCCGAGCGCGTCGCCGGCCGCCGAGCCCAGTACGGCTCCCACGGCGCGGTCCAGTCGGGTGATCACAGTGCCTCCCGGTCACGTCCCCTGTCGGGTCCCCTGTCGCCAAACTAGCGCGGGCCGAGAGCCGGTCCGGCGACAGGGGGACCCGGGGGCGTCAGCCCCGCCCCCGGGAGAGCCGTCCCTCCAACTGCTCCCCGGACAGGTCCTCCAGGTGCGTCAGGAACACCCACAGATGCCCCGACGGGTCCCGGAGGATGGCGGTCCGGTCACCGTGGAACTGGTCGGCCGGCTCCTGGAGCAGCTCCGCGCCCGCCGCCACGGCCCCGCGTACGAGAGCGTCGACGTCCGGGACGAACACGTGCAGCGCCACCGAGGTCCCGCCCAGCTCCGGCGGAGCGGTGAAGGGGCCGTCGGAGGTGTCGCCGAGCATCAGGACGGCGTCGGCGATGCGTATCTCGGCGTGCAGCACCCCGCCGCCGCCCGGGCGGTCGAGCCGGAACTCCTCCACCGCGCCGAAGGCCCGCCCGTAGAAGTCGATGGCGGCGGCCGCGTCGGCCACCATGATGTGCGGCACCACCGCCGTGCGGTAGCGCTCGGGAACGATCTGTACTGCCTCGTGAGTGGTCATGCGCAGGACCGTAGAACCTCAAGTTTGGTTCGGGTCAAGGCCGGGCAGCCGCGCTCTGGACCGAGTGGGCGAGAGGCAGTGGCATCCATGCGGAACGTGAGTACGCTGCTACACATGACGGGTCACCCCCCGGGTCCGCTCTGGACGGGCCGGGCCTCAAACCGCGCGCAGTGGCTGCTCGCCGCAGCCGGAGCGGCCTGTCTGGCGCTCGGCATCGAACTCGCCGTCGACTACGCCTGGGACGCCGGCATCGTTCCGCTTCTCATGGCCGTGATCGGCTGCCTCGCCGTGGGACTGCTCATCCTCTACGGCACCCTCGCCTTCGTCCACGTCACCGTCGACGTCGACGCCGAGGCCATGGTGGTGCGCTGCGGCCACATCGGCCTGCCGCGCCGGAAGATCCTGCTCGCGGAGGTGGCCTCCGCCGAATTCCTCCCCCGGATCACCCCCCAGCAGTGGGGCGGCTGGGGCTACCGCTGGCGCCCCGAGAAGGGCACCGCGATCATCGTCAGGCGCGGCGAGGGCATGGAACTGCGCCTCGGCGACGGAAAGCTCTTCACCGTCACCGTGGACGACGCGGAGAACGCCGTGCGCGTCATCCGGACCCATCTGCGTGCTCTCACCCGCTGAGCCGGTGACGTCCGTACGGGGCCGAGCGGCGCGGGGACGTACACTCCGCCAGATGAGCAGCAGCGCGACCCGCGCGGCCGGGAACGAGCCGCCGAACCCCGCCGTCCGAGACGAAGCGGAACCGCAATCCGGGCTGACCGCCCGCGCCCCCGGCAGCCCCGCTCCGGGCAGCCCCGCTCCCCGCAGCCCGGCCGCGCGGAAGGCCGCGCGGCTGGTGCGCCCCGCGCTCGCCGCCCTCTCCGGGGTCCTGCTCTACCTCAGCTTCCCGCCCCGTCCCCTCTGGTGGCTGGCCCCCGCCGCCCTCGCGCTGCTCGCCTGGTGCCTGTACGGCCGCCGCGCGCGGGCCGGCTTCGGCCTCGGCGTCCTGCACGGGCTCGGCTTCCTGCTGCCCCTGCTCGTCTGGACCGGGGAGGGCGTCGGGCCCGTCCCCTGGATCGCCCTGGCCACCGTCGAGTCCCTGCTCGTCGGCCTCACCGCCCTCGGCATCTGCCTCGTCACCCGGCTGCCCGCCTGGCCGCTCTGGGGCGCGGCCGTCTGGATCGCCGGGGAGGCGCTGCGCGCCCGCGCCCCCTTCGGCGGCTTCCCCTGGGGCAAGCTCGCCTTCGGCCAGCCCGACGGGATCTTCCTCCCGCTCGCCGCGCTCGGCGGCACCCCGCTGCTCTCCTTCGGGGTCGCCCTGTGCGGATTCGGCCTCTACGAGGCCCTGCGCGTCGGCACCGACACCCGCAGGGCGGGCGCCGCCCTGCTCGCGGCCGTGAGCGTGGCCGCCCCGCTGGCCGGCGCCCTCGCCGCGAAACCGCTGGTCTCCGACGCGGCCGAGGACGGCACCGCGGTGGCCGCCGTCATCCAGGGCAACGTGCCCCGCGCCGGCTTCGACTTCAACGCCCAGCGCCGCGCGGTCCTCGACAACCACGCCAGGCGGACCATCCAGCTCGCCGAGGACGTCAAGGCCGGCCGCGCCAAGCAGCCCGACTTCGTCGTCTGGCCGGAGAACTCCTCCGACATCGACCCGTACAGCGAGCCCGACGCCTACGCCGTCATCGACCAAGCGGTCAAGGCCATCGGCGTGCCCGTGGCGATCGGCTCCGTGCTGGTCCCGGAGAGCGGCCCGCTGCGCAACACGATGATCCTCTGGGACCCGGTCAACGGCCCCACCGAGACGTACGACAAGCGAAAGATCCAGCCGTTCGGCGAACGCATCCCCATGCGCTCCTTCGTACGGCTCTTCAGCTCCGACGTGGACCGGGTGCGCCGCGACTTCGGCCCCGGCAAGGAGCCCGGCGTCTTCGACATGGCGGGCACCGGCGTCGGCATGGTCACCTGCTTCGAGGCCGCCTTCGACGACGCCGTCCGCTCCACCGTCAAGGCCGGCGCCCAGGTGATCGCCGTGCCGAGCAACAACGCCACCTTCGGCCGGACCGAAATGACGTACCAGCAGCTCGCGATGGACCGGGTGCGGGCCGTGGAGCACGGCCGGACCGTCCTCGTCCCGGTCACCAGCGGGGTCAGCGCGGTCATCCGCCCCGACGGGACGATCGTCAAGCAGACCGAGATGTTCACCGCCGACGCACTGGTCGACGAGATCCCGCTGCGCTCCACCGAGACCCCGGCGACGCGGTTCGGGCCGCTCCCGGAGTACGCGCTGCTGGCCCTCGCCGCCGGCGGACTCGGCCTGGTCCTCGCCCGTCGGATCCGCGCCCGCCGCGGCTGAGACGCGTCGCGGCGCCGCTTAGGGTCGAGGGATGACCACACCTGACTTCATCCGCGAGCTCCGGGCCACCGCCGGGCAGCAGCTGCTCCTGCTGCCCGGCGTCACGGCCATCGTCATCGACGACCTGGGCCGAGTGCTGCTCGGCCGGCGGTCCGACACCGGCCGGTGGTCCGTCGTCGGCGGCATCGCCGAGCCGGGGGAGCAGCCCGCCGAGACGGCGGTGCGCGAGGTGTACGAGGAGACCGCTGTGACGTGCGTGCCGGAGCGGGTGGTCCTCGTGCAGATGCTGGAGCCGATCACCTACCCCAACGGGGACGTCTGCCAGTTCCAGGACATCACCTTCCGCTGCCGGGCCACCGGCGGCGAGGCGCGGGCCAACGACCACGAGTCGCTGGAGGTGGCCTGGTTCGAGGTGGACGACCTGCCGCCGCTGGAGCCGTTCGCCCTGGACCGCATCCACCGGGCCCTGCGGGACGAGCCGACCTGGTTCGAGGTACCCGCCGAAATCTCCTAGGCCGGTGTCCCGGCAGGTCAGTCGGTGACGGCCGCCTCCCGGTAGAGCTCCACCGCCTGGTCGCCCATCACCGCGCTGTAGGAGACCTCCGGGACGGTTCCGCCGCCTTCGTACCCGCCCAGGACGCCCGCCAGGGCGCCGTCGACCAGCCAGGGGCTGCCGCTCGTGCCGCCGCTGAGGTCCGGGCACTCGATCCGGCGCTGGGTCTCGGAGAACAGCGTCGTGCTGTTGGCGCAGCGCAGCGGGACCTCGTCACTGCTCGGGTAGCCGATGATCGTGACCGTGGCGTCGGCCGGCTGTTGGGCGGCCACCGGGAAACCGCCCACGACGTCCTCGATCTGCCGTCCGTCCACCTCGGCGACCGTCGCGAAGGCGATGTCGTCGTCCGGGTTCCCGCCGTCCGTCCAGTCCGGGGCCACGTACGCGTCGGTGACCTGCCAGACGCCGTACGGGGTCTTGCCGTCCCGGTAGCCCGGCGCGAAGACGGTGCCGTCCAGGTCGACCAGGCAGTGCGCGGCGGTCGCGATCACATTGCGGTCGTCGCTGCGCACCACCGCGGCGGTGCAGGAGTGGCCGCCGTCGAGCCCGGCCGCGAAGAGCGCGCCCACCCGGTCGGCGGTCGTGTCGGGGACGGCCCGTGCGGTGACCCCGAGCGGCGGTTCGGCCAGGGCGTCGGGCAGGTCCACGCTGAGCAGCGCGGCCATCGCGGCCAGGGCGACCAGGATCCGGGACGTCCGCCGGGCACGAGCGCGGGAGCGGCGGTCGGGTCGGGGGAGGATGCGCTGGATCATGCACCGAGCCTCCCCGGCGAACCCATGTCCGGAGCCCGAAATTCCATATGAATCCGCTGTGAATCCCGGCGCGGACCGCTGCGACCCCGACCGGGCCCCGCCACCGCCCGGGGGCGCGCGCTAGCGGCGCTCGTACACCGTCAGCCGGCGGCCCCGGACCTGCTGGTCCGCCACCACCCGGAAGTGCTCCTTGAGGACCGCCGCCTTCGCCTTGTCCCGCTCCGCCCCGGACGGCTTGGCCACCTTCGCCGAGTCCGTCACCAGCAGCACCCGCCGCTGTGCGAGCAGCGCCGCCCGGATCCGTGCCGGCTCCGCCTCCTCGCCCTTGAGCGTGCCGGAGGCGACCGGGGTCCGGGCCAGCGCGATGTCCGCCAGCCCCGTGAAGGCCTGCGGTGACACCAGCGCGGTGTCCCGCCGCGCCGCCGGTACGAACAGCACCGCGTCCCCGTCCTGCTTCAGCCGGGTCACTTCCCCGGCGACTGCCAGCACGTCGTCGACCCGGCTGGCGGGGGCCCGCTTGCCCAGCTCCACCGGCAGCAGGGCCAGCGCCGCGACCCCGACCACGCCCGGCACGAGCAGACCCGCCACCCGGGGGAACCGGGGCGCGGTGACGCTTACGGCGGCGCCCAGCGCGGCGCCGGTCAGCAGCGCCAGACCGACCATGCTGAACAGCACGTACCGGTCCAGGAACAGCGGCTGCCCCAGGGACAGCCCGATCAGGCCCAGCTGCGGAACCGCCAGCAGCGGCAGCCCGACGGCCGCCACCGACAGCCGCTGCCCACGCGGCCGGTTCCACCGGTCGGCCCACGCGCCGAACCCGCCGATCGCCAGCAGGATCCCCGGCCCGATCAGCATGTGCCAGGTCAGCGGCGGTATCCACGACACCTGGTCGGACTGGCCCCGGCTGAACAGGATCAGCGGCAGTGCCCCCAGGACCGCCGCCCCCGAGGCGAGGAGCCAGCGCCCGTACACACCGCGCCCGGCCCGCGCCCACCACAGGGTCGCCGCATGGGCGGGCAGCACCAGCAGGGACAGCCAGTTCAGCAGGGCGCACACCAGCACGGTGATCCCGTACGCCGTCCAGCGCGGCCACGTCCGCCGCCCGGGCCGGCTCTCCAGCAGCGACACCAGCAGCAGGCTCGACAGCCCGGCCCCGGCCGCGACCAGGGCGTACGGCCTGCCCTCCTGGAGGTAGAACTGCACCGCCGGCAGCAGCCCCAGTGCCAGTCCGCCGCCGAGCCCCGCCCAGAAGCCCGCCAGCCGGCGCCCGATCAGCGCCGCACACGCCGCGGCGGCCGCGACCGCCAGCACGGACGGCAGCCGCAGGGTCGTCGTGCTCGCCCCGAACACCTCGAAGAGCACGTGCATCAGCAGGTAGTACAGCCCGTGCACGGCATCGACGTTCCCGAGCATGTGCCAGATCTCGCCCGCCGACCGCCCGGCCACCTGCCAGGTGGCCGCCTCGTCCCGCCACACGCTGTCCTGCCGGGAGAGCCCCCACAGACCGAGGGCGAGGGTCCACAGGACCGGAACCAGCCATGCGAGGTGGCGGCGCCGGCCGGCTGGTATGTGGGATATGTCGGAAGGCATGAAGGTGCGCGGATCCTCGGTGGGGGGCTTGGGCGGAAGCCACCAGTCTATGGACGCGACGGCGGGATCGCGCACACGCTGTTGTGCGCCGCGGAGCGTGATGGCCCGGCCCGCCCGCCCCTAGCCTCGCCACAGGAGCACGAACGAGGGGCGGTACCCGGTGAACTGGCTCATCCACGACTACCGCGAGAGCGATCTCGCCGCTGTGGTCCATCTGATCGACACCACGGCCGAACTCGGCCAGGAGTCCGTCTTCTCCCTCGCCGAGTGCATCGGCGCCCTCACGGACCGGCAGCCCTGCGTCGTCGCCGTCCACCAAGGCGTCCCGATCGGCGCGGCACTCGCCTGCGTCACCGGGGAGCGGGCCTGGGTGATGCGCATCGCCATCGCCGCCGGCTGGCGCGGCCGGGGCCTGGCCAGCGCCCTGCTCGTCGAGCTGGAGCGGCGGCTCGTCGCCGCCCGCGTCGGCCGCATCGCCTACGTCCTGCCCGAGGAGGACCTGCTCGGCGAGGGCCTGCTCAACGCCGGCTACACGCGGCAGCCCGCCGTCGCCTACTTCGAGAAGACCGAGCCGCTGCACGGCCCGGCCGCGGGCCTCCTCGACGACCTCGGCGGCCGCTTCCTGCCGAACGACCTGTGGACCGAGGTCGCCGGCATGGAGAAGGAGAAGGACCTCATCGAGCGCCGCGTGGTGCTGCCGCTCGCCGAACCCGAGCGGGCCGCCGCGCACGGGGTGCGCCCGCCGCGCGCCATCACCCTCTTCGGCCCGCCCGGCACCGGCAAGACCACCTTCGCCCGCGCCATCGCCTCCCGGCTCGGCTGGCCCTTCGTGGAACTGCTGCCCTCCCGCCTCGCCGACCAGGGCAATCTGTCCACCGCGCTGCGCGGCGCCTTCGCCCGGATCGGCGAGCTGGAGCGGGTGCTCGTCTTCATCGACGAGGTCGAGGAGATCGCGCCCGTGCGCACCGAGCCCGCGCAGCCCGGCGGGATCCACGGGGTGACCAACGAGCTGCTCAAGCTGATTCCGGGCTTCCGGGAGGGCGACGAGCGGCTGCTGGTGTGCGCCACCAACTCGATCCGCTCTCTGGACCCGGCCTTCCTGCGGCCGGGCCGCTTCGACTACCTGATCCCGATCGGCACCCCGGACGCGGGCGCCCGCGCCGCGATCTGGGCGCGGTACACGGCCGGCCGCGCGGACGTCGACGTAGCGGCGCTGGTGGCGGCGAGCGAGCTGTTCACCCCCGCCGACATCGAGCACGCGGCGCGGACCGCCGCGCAGGTGTCCTTCGAACGGGACCTGGAGGCGGTGGGCGCGCGCGGCGCGGCGGCCGCGCAGCTGGGTGCGACGACCGAGGACTACCTGGCGGCGGTCGCGCAGTGCCGTCCGACGGTGACTCCCGCGATGACGGGCGAGTTCGCGGCGGACATCACGGCGCACGCGCGGTTCTGAGCTCCGTGCGGGACGGCCACGCTCCGGTTGGGGTGTTCGCCGGCTGGAGCGTGACGCGCAAGGGGCCGGCGGGCTTCGGCCGGACGGCCACGGCCACCCTGGCCGGAAGAAGGACGGGTCGCGGCTACGGCCGGCAGCGGTACGTGAACTCCACCGCCGCGGTGCGGGGCTCGGGGGAGATCAGCTGGAGCTCCGCCCGGGCGGGGTAGGTGCCCGTTCCCTGGAAGGTCCACAGCAGGTGCAGCCGCGCCTCGTGCTGCCCGCTCGGCACCCGCTCGGTGAGCTGCGCGGACCGGGTGCCGTCGCTGCGCACCCAGCGGTACGTGAGGACCCCCGGGCGCCCGTTCGTCCGTACGACGGCCACCACGTCGGCCGCCGCGTCGCAGGAGGGGCCCCGGGGGTCGGTGCTCACGGCCACGTCCCGGACGCCGATCGAGGGCCCGTACCGCTGCCAGCCCAGGTACGCGAGCACCGCGAGCAGGACCGCCGCCGCGAGGGCGTACCGCCGCAGGCCGCCGCCCCGCCGGGGCCGCGGGGCGGCGGGGCCGGTCAACGGGAACGGCGCGGGCATGGCCGCGGTGACCCCGGGCCCGAACCGCAGCACGGACCCCTCGACCCGGTCGGGGACCACGTCGTCCGGCTGCGGGGGGCCGCTGAACCAGTGGCTGCCGAGGACCGTGGCGCTGTAGTCGTCGTCGCTCATGCGGGAACGCACCTCCGCTTGGCCTGCATGCTGTCCTGAGCCGGACCGTCCCCGGCCGCCGGAGCGGTGGTGACCCTGACACCCCAGAAGCAGCCCGCGCCGCTGAAGGTGTGCGGGATCGCGGGGAGCGCGGCGCCGGTGTACTCGTAGGTCCCGGAGCCGTCGGGCGTCGCGAACGGATTCTTGGCGTCGCCCGTGAACCACTGGACGGTGACCTTCACCGTGCCGGATCCCGTGGCCTTGACGGTGACCGCTGCCTGGCCGCTGGTCAGCGCCGACTGGGTGAGGTTCACACCGACCGCCAGGACCTTGACGGTCGGCGTCGCACTGGGGGTCGGCGTGGCCGTGGGAGACCAGCTCACCGTCGGCTTGGGGGTGGGCGTGGGGGTGACCGACGGCGACGGTGACGGCGACGGTGACGGTGACGGCGACGGTGACGGTGAAGGGCTCGGGGACGCCGACGGGCTCGGTGGCCGGGGAGGCGAGCCCGGGGCGGGGCTCGTCGTCGCGAACGCGCTCAGCGCCGACGCCCCGCCCGGGGTGTCGCCGATCGCGTCCGTCGTCAGCACCAGCACCGCGCCCAGGACAAGCGACACGCCCGCCGCGAGCCAGCCCCGCCGCCCGGGGCTCCAGCCGGAGGAGCCGCTGTCCAGCGTGGTCGTGGCCAGCGCGGTGGTGCCCTCGGCGGGCGCCCCCGCCGAGGGGAACAGCAGCGGCAGCAGTGCGGCCAGCGCCGCCAGCTTGCGCTGTCCGCGCTCCTCCCACCGGGGCCCGTACGCGGCCAGCGCCACCTGCTCCAGCTCCGCCACGAACGCGTCCGCGTTCTCCGGCCGCTGCTCCGGCGCCTTCGCGAGCCCCCGCCGGATCAGCGGGCGCACGGGCTCGGGAGCCTCGGTCTCCGGGACGGGCGCCTCGATGTGCTGGACCGCGAGCTCCGCGAAGTTCTCCCCGTCGTAGGGCTTGCGCCCGGTCAGGCACTCGAAGAAGGTCGCCGTCGCCGCGTACACGTCCGCCGCGGGGGAGGCCGGCCGGCCCTGCCACTGTTCCGGCGCCATGTACGCGGGCGTTCCGGCCACGCCAGGGGTGGTGCCGCGGCCCGCCGCGATGCCGAAGTCCACCAGTTTCGACGAGCCGTCCGCCGCGACCAGCACGTTCTCCGGCTTGTAGTCCCGGTGGACCACGCCCTCCCGGTGCGCCGCGGCGAGGCCGAGCAGGGAGCCCTTCAGGAGCACCAGCGCGGCCTCCGGAGCGGTCTGCCCGGACTGCTTGAGCAGCGCCCGCAGGGATATCCCGTCGACCAGTTCCATCACGATCGCGGCGCCGCCGGGGGCCTCCACGTACTCGTACAGGCCCACCACGTACGGGGAGCGCAGCCCACCGAGCAGTCGCGCCTCGGCCCGGAACTCCCGTACGAAGGCGGGGTCCTGGAGCATCCGGTCGCTGAGGTACTTCACGGCGACCGCGGTGCCCGTGCCGTCGTGGACGGCGAGGACCACGCGGCCGCTGCCGCCCGAACCGAGCTCCCGGGTGTGGGTGTAACCGGGGACCGTCCACGCGTTGTTCATCGTTCCCGCCCCCTGCCATGGCGACCCGTGTCCCGCGGCCGGTCGTCCGGTGACCGGCCACCTGCTGGGACACGGAATCCGCCACGGCTGGTTCCCGCCGTACGGGGGCGTCTCAGGCGGCGGCCGATACCGCGCCGATCATGGCGTGCAGCCGGTCGGCCGCCGCCCGTCCGAAGTCGGGGTCGTTGATGTGGGTGTCGTAGTCGTAGAGCCGGGCGGCGCTGCCCCGCAGTCCGTCGCGCAGCGCCGAGAACAGGGCCCGGTCCGCGCCGGGGTCATGGTAGGGGCCGCCCGGCGCGCCGAGCGTGGACAGTCCGCGCAATGGGACGCACACCTCCGTGGGGCCGGTGGCCGCACGGAGTTTGGCGGCGACCCTGCGGCCCAGCTCCGCGCATTCGGCCTCGGTCGTACGGATCACCGTGATCGAGGGGTTGTGGACGCGGACCCGCCGGTAGCGGGCCCGTTCGGGCAGGGTCTCCAGCGGGCCGAACTTCACCAGGTCCAGCGCGCCCAGGCTCACCACCTGCGGTATCCCGGCCCGCCCGGCCGCGCTGAGCCGGTCGGGGCCGGCGGTGAGGATCCCGCCGCACAGGTCGTCGGCCAGCTCGCTGAGGGTGAGGTCGAGGACTCCGGCGAAGATCCCCTGGCCGGCCAGTTTCTCCAGGGTGCGCCCGCCGCTGCCGCTGACGTGGAAGACCAGCACCTCGTAGCCGAGTTCGGTCAGTCGTTCGCGGGCCGCGTCCACGCCGGGCGTGGTCACGCCCGCCATGCTCGCCGCGATCAGCGGACGGCTGCCCGCGCCCAGCCGGGCCGGCCGGCGCAGCTCCAGGGAGAGCCGCTCGAAGCCCTTGGCCATGCCCGCGATGGCCTCGACCGCGTTCGCCATGATCGGGGCGGAGACGCTGTTGATCCCGGCGATGTCCACCACGCTGTACATCATCGTGATGTCCGCCGACCCGACGTACGGGCCCACGTCCCCGGACGCCATCGAGGACACCATCAGCTTCGGCACGCCCAGCGGGAGCGCGCGCATCGCCCGGGTGGCGATGGAGGTGCCGCCGCTGCCGCCGATCGCGAGCACTCCGTGCAGCCGGCCCTCGGCGTGCAGGCGTAAGAGGGTCGCTTCCGCGCCCTGGGCCATCGTGGTCACGGCCGCGCCCCGGTCGGCGGCCGCGCGTAGTTCCGACAGTTCGGTTCCGGCCGCCCGTGCCACCGCTTCGCGCGGCACATCGGCGGTCACTCGGGGTTCGCCCATGATCCCCGTGTCGACCAGCACCACTTCGACGCCGGCGCGCGACAGCCGCTCGCGCAACCAGCCGTACTCCCCACCCTTGGTGTCCAGGGTTCCCACCAGCACGACGTTCGTCATACGTGCAATGTCCATGCAGTGGGGTTTGTTGGCAAGTAAAGGTCGGGTCAACCCTGCACAAGCCCCAACAATCGTTCCAGGAAGGGCAGTTGGGAAACCACCAGTTTGGTCCTGGCCGCCGGGGGAGTGAACCAGCCCACCCGGTCCAGCTCCGGGAACTCCTCCGTGCGGCCCGAGCCCGTGGGCCACTCCATGCTGAACGTCCCGGGCACCATCAACTGCGGATCCAGGTCCGCCCGTACCGCCCAGACCGTCACCAGCTTCCCGCCCGGCACCCGTACCTCGCCCAGCGGCAGGTACGGGCCCTCCGGCGGCGGCAGCCCGATCTCCTCGGTGAACTCCCGGCGCGCGGCGTCGCGCGGGGTCTCCTCCGGGCCGTACTCGCCCTTCGGGATCGACCAGGCGCCCGCATCGCGCCGCTCCCAGAACGGGCCGCCCATGTGGCCGAGCAGTACCTCGACGTCCTCCGGGCCGCCCGTCGTTCCATGGCCGGCCTCGCGGAACAGGAGCAGCCCGGCGCTGCGCTTCGGCGTCATGGGTACATGTATGCCCAGCGCGGGCGGGGCTCAGCACCCCGCCGCGCGCCGAAACGGTTCAGTGCTCGTGCGGGCCCTGCCGGTGCACCGGGCCGTGCGCGTCCGCGCAGTGCGGATCGGACGCGTGCGAGCCGGTGATCTCCCCCGCGCGGCCGACCGTGAGCAGGGCGTCCTGGGCGTGGTCCACCTGGAGGGTGGTGTGCGTGATCCCGTACTCCTTGGCCAGCAGCCCCTCCAGGTTGCGGCGTACCGCGTGGCAGTCGCCCTCCGGCGCCACCAGCACGTGGGCGGAGAGCGCCGCCTGCCCGGAGGTGATGGTCCAGATGTGCAGGTCGTGCACTTCGGTGACGGGCGGATGCCCCACGAGCCGGTCGCCCACGGCGTCCGGGTCCACATGCGCCGGGGCAGCCTCCAGGAAGATCCGGCCGGAATCCCGGACCAGTCCGTAGCCCGCCTTGACCATCAGCGCGACCACCACGAGGGTGGCGATCGAGTCGGCCTGCCGGAATCCGGTGGTGAGCACGATCAGGCCGGCCACGGCGGTGCCGATGAAGGCGAACAGGTCGTTGAGGACGTGCTGGTAGGCGCCCTCGACGGCGAGCGAGGTCCGGTTGGCCTTGGAGATGAACCAGGCCGCGACGATATTGACGGCGATCCCCGCCAGCGCCGTGACCAGGACCAGACCGCCCTCCACCGGCGGCGGGTCGAACAGCCGTCGCACCGCCTCGTACGCCAGCCAGGCCGCCAGCAGGAGCAGCGTCAGACCGTTGGCCTGGGCGGAAAGTATCTCGGCGCGCTTGAGGCCGTACGTGAAACCGCCGCGCGCCGGGCGGGCGGCGAGCCGCATCGCGATCAGTGCCAGGACGATCGAGACGGCGTCGGTCAGCATGTGCGCGGCGTCCGAGATCAGCGCCAGGGACTGCGCCACCACGCCGATGACGACCTCGATCGCCATGAAGCCGGCGATCAGGCCCAGGGCCAGCCCCAGCCAGCGTCGGTCGGCGTCGGCGGCGACACCGTGGCTGTGGCCGCCGTGGCCGTGATCGCCGTGGCCGTGGTCGTGTCCGCGCTCGCGGCCGGGGCCTCCTCGGTCGTGTGCCGGGTCGTCGTACTCGTGCGGCGCGTGGTCGTGCGCACTCATGGCGTCCCTCATTTGTTCGGATCTGACGCGTGAAGTGAAGCGCACCTCGCGGAGATGGGCAAAGGCTGCAACGGGGACCGTTGTCATTACCTATAACACCGCTCTGACCTGCGGTTATGCCCGGCAACTGCTGGGTGGGTCGGATCGTGGGAAGATCTGACCATGTCCCAGCGACACGGTGTGCCGACCGCGCCCGAGCTCGTTCTGGAAACCGACGGGGGCTCCACCGCGATGAGCCCGGCCCGGACGTACCACGTCGGCCGGGACCCCCTCTGCGAGATCTGTCTGGAGGACGCACGCGTCTCCTGGCACCACGCCGTCCTGCGCCCCGACGGCGACCACTGGACGCTGGAGGACGAGAACAGCACCAACGGCACCTGGGCCGACGGCCACCGCGTTCACGAATGGGCCGTCGGACTCGGCAGCGAACTGCGCTTCGGCAGCGTCGCCGACGGCCCCCGCGCCCTGCTGGTCAGCTCCCCGCCACCCGCCCCGGCCGACGCCCGCCTCTCCTCCGTGGCCAACCCGGCGATGACCGGCACCTTCCGCCAGCCGACCAGCATCCGGCCGCTGCCCGCCCGCACCGCCCTGCGGATCGGCCGCGCCGCCGACAACGACCTCGTCATCGACGACCTCGTGGTCTCCCGCCGCCACGCCGAACTGCGCTCCCGCGCCGACGGCTCGTACGAGATCGCCGACCTCGGCAGCCACAACGGCACCTACCTCAACGGATCACCCGTCGAGGGCGCCGCCCGCGTCGCCGAGGGCGACATGGTCGGCATCGGCCACAGCGCCTTCTGCCTCGTCGGGGACCAGCTCCAGGAATACGTGGACACCGGCGAGGTCTCGCTCGACGTCCAGGACCTCACCGTCGCCGTCGACCACGGCCGCAAGACCCTCCTCGACGACGTCTCCTTCCCCGTCGGCGCCAAATGCCTGCTCGCCGTCGTCGGCCCCAGCGGCGCCGGCAAGTCCACCCTCCTCGGCGCCCTGACCGGCCTGCGCCCCGCCGACCACGGCACCGTCCTCTACGACGGCCGCGACCTGTACCGGGACTACGCCGAACTGCGCAGCCGCATCGGGCTCGTCCCGCAGGACGACATCCTGCACGCGCAGCTCACCGTCCGCCGCGCCCTCACCTACGCCGCCGAGCTGCGCTTCCCGCAGGACACCGCCAAGGCCGAACGCCAGGCCCGGGTGGACGAAGTCATCGGGGAACTCGGCCTCCAGCAGCGCGCCGACCAGCCCATCCACAGCCTCTCCGGCGGCCAGCGCAAGCGGGTCTCCGTCGCACTGGAGCTGCTCACCAAGCCGTCGCTGCTCTTCCTCGACGAGCCCACCTCCGGGCTCGACCCGGGGATGGACCGCTCCGTGATGCACATGCTGCGCGGCCTCGCCGACGACGGCCGCACCGTCATCGTCGTCACCCACAGCGTGCTCAGCCTGGACGTCTGCGACCGGCTCCTGGTCCTCGCCCCGGGCGGGCGCACGGCCTACTTCGGGCCGCCCGAGCAGACCCTCGGCTTCTTCGGCTTCGCGCAGTGGCCCGAGGCCTTCGAGGCCTTCGAGAACCAGCGGGAACGCGACTGGTACGGGGAATACGCGGCTTCGGCCCAGCACCACCGCTACGTCACGGGCGCCGCCCGCCAGCCCCGGCCCGACGGGGGCACCGGTTCCGCCGCCGCGGGTTTCGTCGCCGCGCCGCCGAAGGCGCAGAGCTGGGGCTCCCAGCTGTCCACCCTGATCCGGCGGTACGCGGCCGCGCTCGGCGCGGACCGCACCTTCCTCGCCATCATGATCGCGCTGCCGTTCGTGATGGGAGCGATGGCCCGCGCGCTCGCCGGCAGCACCCTGACCCGGGAGACGGCGATCAACGCCCTGCTCATCCTGTGCGTGGGCGGCGTGCTGACGGGCGCCGCCAACGCGGTGCGCGAACTGGTCAAGGAACGCACCATCTACCAGCGCGAGCGCGCCGTCGGGCTGTCCAGGTCCGCCTACCTGATGTCCAAGGTGGTGGTGCTCGGCGCCATCACCGTGGCCCAGGCGGTGGTGCTGACACTCGTCGGACTCTTCGGCGTGAAACAGGGCGCCCCGGACGGCAAGGGAGTGCTGCTGCCGCCCCTGGTCGAAATCACCCTGGCCGTCGCACTGTTGTCGTTCACCGCCATGATGCTCGGCCTGCTCGTCTCCGCCCTGGTGCGCAAGGAGGAGGTCACGATGCCGCTGCTGGTCCTGCTCGCCATCGTCCAAGTGGTGTTCTGCGGCGCGCTGCTCCAGCTCGACGGGGTGCCGGTGATCGGACAGCTGGCCTGGCTCGTGCCCTCGCGGTGGGCGCTCGGCGCGATGGCCGCCACCATCGACCTCGGCGCGATCGTGCCCGGCGAACTCACCGACGACCCGCTCTTCGCGCACAGCGTCGGGGTGTGGCTGCTGAACCTCGGGATGCTGGTGGTCCTGTCCGTGCTGTTCGGGGTGCTGGTCGCGCGGCTGCTGCGGCGGCACGAGCCCGCGATCATGCGGAAGTAGGCACCGATGACCAGCACGGTCGGCCTCGGCGAGGAGTTCCGCCCCACCCATGTCGTGCCGCAGGAGGGGCTGCCTGCCTGGGAGGAACCCGACCTGTCCCGGCCCACCACGCCCCTGGACCCCTTCCTGCCCGTGCGCCTGCTGTCCCGGCGCGGGGAGTGGGGGGAGGTCCTGTGCGCCAACGGCTGGTCCGCCTGGGTGGACGGCCGCCTGCTGGTGGCCGTACCGCAGCCCCCACCGACCGGCGGCCGGCCCCTTTCGCGCAGCGAGGACCCGCAGCCGCTGCTCACCCACACCGCCGAGGCGCTGGAGCGCTACCGGCGGGCGGTGGGGGACCTCGCCTCGGGCCGGGCGGACGCCGAGACCCTGCGGCGCGTCACCCGGGGACTGCGCGCCGGGGTCGTCGTCGACGGGGAGTCCGCGTGGCTCTACGACGAGGCGGCGGGACGGTGGATGTACGCGGACGGGAGCCGCCTGACGGCGTACGCGGTCGTCGCCGGACCGGGTGCTCCGCCCGCGCCCGAGGCTCCGCCGCAGGACGTGGCTCCCGGGGCAGTGGCCGACGTACAGGGCTCCGGTGACTCCGGTGATTCTCAAGGCGCCGGTGCGGGGGCGGACGCCGGCGGGCGGCACGAGCCGACGCGGATCGCGGATCAGCCCGGGACCGGGACCGGCACCGGCACCGGAGGGCCGTGATGGCCGAGGACCCGCTCGACGGCCGCGCCGGCGACCTCCGGGGGCGGCGGATCGCCGGGTACGTGGTGGAGAGCGAGATCGGGCGCGGCGGGATGGCAACCGTCTACCGGGCGCACGACGTGCGGCTGGACCGGACGGTGGCGCTGAAGCTGCTGGCGCCCGAGCTGGCGCGCAACGACACCTTCAGGCAGCGGTTCGCGCACGAGTCGAAGGTGGCGGCGGCCATCGAGCACCCGCACATCGTGCCGGTCTTCGAGGCGGGGGAGACGGACGGGCTGCTGTACATCGCCATGCGGTACGTGGCCGGGCAGGACCTGCGGGCCATGCTCGACCGTACCGGGCCGCTCCCGGTGGGTACGGCGGCGCGGATCGCCGGGCAGGTGGCCTCGGCGCTGGACGCGGCGCACGCTCACGACCTGGTGCACCGGGACGTGAAGCCCGGCAACATCCTCGTCGCGGAGGGCACGGACAGCGAACACCCCGAGCACGTGTACCTCACGGACTTCGGGCTGACGAAGAAGTCGCTGTCGCTGACCGGATTCACGAGCGTCGGGCAGTTCGTGGGGACCCTGGACTACGTGGCGCCGGAGCAGATCTCCGGGAAACCGGTGGACGGGCGCTGCGACGTCTACAGCCTGGGGTGCGTGGTCTACGAGACGCTCGCGGGCGGCCCGCCGTTCCAGCGGGACGACGACATGGCGCTGCTCTGGGCCCACCAGTACGACCCGCCGCCGCCGGTGAGCTCGCGCCGGAACGGACTTCCGGCCGGGGTGGACGCGGTGCTGGCGAAGGCGTTGGCCAAGGCGCCGGATGACCGGTGGGCGAGCTGCCTGGAGTTCACCGACGCGCTGCGACGGGCGGGGGCGGCAGCGGTGGCCGCCGTGACGGGGGAGGGACGGCAGCCGGCCGGCCCGGGGCCGGACCCCGGACCGGCGCCCCCGCCACCGGGGTGGGCGATGCCGGTGTTCCGGCGCCGGGGCTGAGCGGTCAGTCGCCGGTGTCGGAGGGGCGGCAGAGCACGTGGGCCGTCACATCGGCGTGCGAGGCGGAGACGTACCAGCCCGTACGGCCGTTCGTGTCGTCGAAGACGGGGTGGCTGGCCAGGACGACGGGTCTGAACCCGCCCGCGGCCTCGCGGCCCGGGCGGGCGGTGGAGTAGCCGCCGGACTGGACGGTCGTGCCGCGCGGGCAGAACACCCGGCTGACGGCCACGGCTTCGGCGCCGGGGGCCGCCCGGCCCATGGCGCCGGCCAGGTACCGGGCGCCGGTGCTCGTCGCCTGGGTGGGCAGGGCGGTGGAGAGGGTCAGGGCCAACGCGGAGACCGCAAGCAGGCCAACGGCGTGGAGCGGCCGGAACAGGCCTTTGATCGTGTTCACGGAGGCGAGCGTGACATGCGGAAACGATCCCCCGATGAACCGATATCCGTTCGTTCACCCGTACGGCCCAGCTAACCTCGGTGCCCATGAGCATCCCCGTGAGCACCCTGCAGACGATCAACGACGTGCCCGTCCTCATGTGCGCCGCCGAAGGCGAGGCCATCCGCGGGGAGGGCGCCGTCCTGGATCTGATCGGAGATGCCGGCTACCAGGGCGCCGAGTGGGTCGTCATCCCCGCCGAGCGGTTCGACGACGCGTTCTTCCGGCTGCGCAGCCGAGTCGCCGGCGACATCGTCCAGAAGTTCGCCAACTACCGTCTGGGACTCGTCGTCCTCG
Organism: Streptomyces sp. NPDC060031; assembly: GCF_042736805.1. Taxonomy (NCBI): domain Bacteria; kingdom Bacillati; phylum Actinomycetota; class Actinomycetes; order Kitasatosporales; family Streptomycetaceae; genus Streptomyces; species Streptomyces sp. NPDC060031. The sequence continues at coordinate 1,741 of NZ_JBHWVM010000001.1, read as the reverse complement.
GGGACGTCTCCCGCCACGTGGAGAGCAGTTCGGCGCTGCGCGACTTCGTCCGAGAGTGCAACCGCGGGCGGCAGACCTGGTTCCTCGCCGACGTCGAGGAGCTGCGGGCGCGGCTGACGGACTGAGGACCGCCCGCGGCCCGCGGGTCCACTGCCCGAGGTCTACTGGTCGACCCGCCCGCGGTGGCGCAGCGGGCGGGCCAGGAGGGCGCCCAGGAAGCCCGCCACCGCGCCCCAGAGCAGGGCGAGGCCCACGGTGCGCCACAGGACGGGGCGGAGCTCGACCTTGCCGCCGAGGCCGCCCACGTCGCCGATGCCCAGCAGGGACAGGCCGAACTCGGCCTGGACCGTGGCCAGCAGACATACCGTCAGGGCGGCCAGGGCGAGCGCCACCGCCAGGTGGAGCGCGTGCTGCCAGGGGCGCACATCGGCCGGGGAGCGCACGGCCGCGAGGACGCCCGCGCCGAGCAGCAGGACCGCCGCGACCACCACGAGCCACCAGGCCCGGGAGTCCTGCCGCGCGAGCGAGCCCACGTCCACCGTGGACAGGTCGGAGCCGCGCAGCACGTGGTCCAGCAGCTGCGGCACCGGCAGCCCGAACGGCCCCTCGACCTGGCCCTCCCAGGCCCCGCCGATGCCCAGGGTGAGGGCGAGCCAGGCGAGGTTCGGCAGGCCGAGCAGGACCACCGCCAGGGTGCGGGCCGCGTGCCCCCGGGTCGCCGCCACCACGAGACCGGCCACGACGCCGATGGCGACGTACGCGAGGAGCAGCGCGACCACGGCGAACGCGGCCGGGCGCACCGCCGAGTGGAAGCGGATCAGCCCGGCCGGGAGCGGAGCGCGGCGCGAGATCAGCAGGGCGATCAGCAACACGCCCAGGATCCACAGCAGTCCGAACAGGAGCGTGGCGGGAACCGCGGCCTTGAACCCGACCTTCGGGGCGGAGTCGAGGAGTTCACCGAGTTCCCCCGCGATCTCCCCGGCGGGGGAGTCGCCGGTGGAGACGGAGAAGTCCTGCCGGGCCAGGAGCGAGGTGCCCAGCAGTGCGAGCAGCCACAGCAGGACCAACGGGCCCGCCCGGGACAGCAGTTCGCGCGGCCCGGCCACGGCCCGGTTGTGCAGGGGGCGCAGGAAGCACCAGCCGGCGGTGAGCGCGCCCGCCAGGCTCACGGAGAGGGGGAGTACGGACAGGCTCGCATCGGCCTGCGCCAAGAAGCCGGCCCCGCCCGTCACCTCGACCGAGCCGCCGACCGCCATCACGACGACCGCGGCCACCACATGGGGGAAGGCCCCGCCCGGCAGATCGCCCGCGCCCGCCAGGGCCAGCCCGGCGGCCGCGACCACGGCCATCACCACGAAGCCCGCGACCACCGCGACGAGGGCGTCACGCCATGCCCTGGCGGAGCCTGCGGCGGCGGACGCATTGCCGGACGTGCTGGGCGTACGGATCACCCTGCAACCGTAGGCACCCTCCGCTTGCGGGCACCATCTGAACGGCGCACACAATGGTCGGCAGGAGTGAATCCGGAGATTTCGGTGCAAATGGCATCGGAATCTCCGGATCTCCACCCGGGACCGGAACTCCTCCGTCTGGAAGAAGAGCCCGCCTGTGACCACGCAACCGTCCGGCCAGCCGCCGCCGTCGTCCGAGCGTCCCACGGGCCCGCCCTCCGGCCCGCTGTCCGGGAGGCAGCAGGGGCCTCCTGCCCCGCCTCCGCCGCCTCCGCCCGCCCCGCCGGGGG